>JAZDFP010000096.1:0-4193 GCA_043807745.1 Planctomycetota bacterium | reverse complement strand
GCAGTAACAGGAATAGGACTTGTCCCACTACCGGGAAGAGAGACAACCGTTGCACTCATACCATCAGATGTAGAAGTCCCATAATCACAGTAGCAAGAGGTAACATCCGACCCATTAGGATTGACCTGACCATTTAATCTTGCTGAAACAGTAGTGATATTATCCGCCGGATTGGTGGTGCAGGTCGGTAGTGGCGGCGCTTTTGTGCTAAAACTCCAGATAATTCCCGGTGTTGTGCCGACAGAATTCCTTGAGTTAATCTGCCAGTAATAAGTAGTGCTATAAGAGAGTGTGCCCGGATTATAAGTTGTTGAAGTAGTTGTCAAAACGCTCGGCGGTGTGACGTTTGTACCAAAATAGACATCGTAAGAAGATGCGCCACTGGCAGAAACCCAGAAAAGTGATGGATTAATTGAGACATTTGATAATCCATCAAACGGATTGGGTAAAGTTACCTGAGCCGGTAAACTAATAGGTGTTAATGTATTAAAAGACTGATCAACACCGTAGGATGTACCAGCGGAGCCAGCCGCCGCGAAGAGTTTGAAGTGATAGATAGTCCCTGATAATAATCCGGTCAAAGTGGCAGTGACAGGAACAGGACTTGTGCCACTAATGGGGTAAGGAGTAAAAAGCGCCATATTCTCATAACGGAAAGAACTTAACCCGTATCTGAAATAACAAAAAGTAATATTCAGACCATTTGGATTAACCGTTCCATTTAATGTAGCAGAATTAATTGTTATATCAGTAGCATCCTGAGTTGTTACTGATAGTGCAGATGGCAATGGTGGGTTGCTACTGCCACTTCCACCGCCTCCGCCTCCACAGCCGCCGTAACTTGTTACAAACGCGACCAAGGACAAGAACAAGACCGTTATTATGTAATACAAACGGTTTCTCATACAACACCTCCTCTGGCGCCGAAGCGCCATGGCGCCCTTATGGCGCCACTTTTAGAGCCGGTTAATCCCGTCTTGACGGGATGTTACCGGGTTGGACATTTCGTTCTGTTTCTATTTAATTATTATATTTAATTATTATTTCTGTCAAGAGAAATCCTTATTAGATAATCGTGATGTGTTCTCGTCCTGTATCCTGTATACTGAATTACGACTTGGTGTGTGTCAACGATAGACAATATGATAGTTAACAAGAACAGGGGATGAGGGATAATGGGAATCAGAATCGGGGAAATCGCTATATTTATAAAACTTGTACCTGTCACAAAATACCACCTTTTATTCAAGATTATCATTGACTCGGATTAGTTTCATAGTAAAATGCCAGTAAAAAGGAGGGGAACCTTGGAAGAAAACGGTAAAGAAAATATAAAACTGGACTTTGATGCATTAGATATCGAGATTGTAAATAATTTTAGGAAGAAAAAAGACACATCCGTCCTAACCGTCATGTTCACCGACATCAAAGGCTTTACTCACATGACCGAAGAAAAGGGAGATGCTTATGCAAATAAAGTGCGGAATATCCACGATGAAATTCTTACAAAAACCATTGAAGAAAAAGAAGTCGGTAAAGTCTTAAAGAAAATCGGCGATTCCGTAATGGCGATATTTTCCGAGCCGTCTGTGGCGGTTGAAAAAGCCCTGGTTATACAGGAAAGATTAAGGAGACTTAATAAAGACTTTCAAGAGACCGATAAAATCAAGGTTCGTATCGGTTTGAATATGGGGCAGGTTACTGTTGAGGATAATGTCAGCATGGATGTCTTTGGCCAGGTAGTAAACCGGGCGGCAAGGATAAAAGAAATGGCTGATGGAGGCCATATATACGTTTCATATACGGTCTTTGACAGCGCTAGAACATGGCTGATTGAATCAAAGCCGGGAAAATATTATGAATGGAAGCTTCACGGGCAGTATTTTGTAAAAGGGGTGAATGAACCGCTGGCGATTTACGAGGTATTCGATAAAAACAGCATTAAACCTAAGCCACCTTCTAAGGGTGTCAAAAAAAGAAGCCTACCCAAGCTTATTACCAGTGTGCTTCTGGTCATTTCCGGTATCGTCATAACATTAGCAGTAATAAAATTTGAGAGCACGACCGTGATATTCAGGTATGTAAACCTCAATACTAAATTGTTCATGGATGACAACAAAGAAATAATCCTTGACGGTGAAATGAATAAGGAACTAAGAGATTCATTGACTAAAATACCTGTCGGCGACCATATCATTTACTATGATGTAAGCTATGTAACCCGGTACTATGCCGAGATAAATATTAAAAGGGGCAAAAATATCATAGAACCAAGGTTTAAATATAACGGCATGCCGGGATTCTCCCGTTATTTAACTTATACAAAAGATGGAAAAAACAGGATTGAAGAATCAGCCCAGCAAAAATATCTGATTTATGATAAAAACAATAAAAAAAGGGAGGTGACAGTTGATATGCATATGGTAATAGAAGTCAGACCGGACGATAAAACAACGGGAAAATATATTTTTGATTATTACTGGGGTGTTACGCTTGACGGAAAACAAATAAGCCAGAAACATGTAACTGATGATAATACAGGTGCAGGAAACGAATCAAAGTATGTCAAATCAATAATCCATGAAGATAACTATCATTACTATTATGCTAATTATCGTATATCTGAAGCTACGACTGAATTAAGCATAGGCGCAGCTTATATTGAATATAAATAAACTTGTCTTTATTACATGACTTTTTCTGGGAGACATTTAACTATTCCCAATCATTGATTTTACTGCTCTACAAGTCCATCATTTTTTAATTTTAGTTAATCCATTGATTTAAAAAAATTCCGTCACCCCGAAGTCATTTATAATCACATACTCTCGTCGGGGGGGCGGTGTCATTCTGAGCCCCGCTGGAAGCGGGATAAAATCCGCGAAGAATCTCATCTCGCCTTTAGCGATGCTCGCCTTCGGCGGCATACCGAATTGAGATAAATAAGGTGTTCCCGTAATTACATGTGATGCGATATGATGTGTCCCCGTCTCCCAAATAGAAGGGATACCCCCCCATCTCCCTAAGACGTAGTGACACACACCGTCCGAGGTAAGCCATTATCTAAGCCAGTTTTAAGACATCATTGGCGCCATAAGGGCGCCATGTCGTTGCGACTCCATTTACCAAATTAAGGGGATACCTTCGGATAACTAATAGATCCCCCCTTTTCCTACCTACTATACTTTTTTATTTGCAGTCAGTTTCCGACATACCGTAGTCATTTATAAACTAATACGGTCCCTGTTGATAACCCTCGGCACTCCTTATATACTGTATGTTTTAGTAAGTTGACAAGCGGTGTCGTCTGTTTTGATTAGAAATACCGCCTGTTTGTTAATCAGATACCTCTTCTTTACCAATCAGATACCACCCATTATATACTCTATGTTTTAGTAAGTTGACAAGCGGTGTTGTTTGTTTTGATTAAAAATGCCGTCTGTTTATATTAAAGATAGCACTCCTTTTGACTATTTGGGTGAGTGGTAGAGGTGGGAGGGGGTGGGTATCTCCCCCTGCCAATATAACTTGTTATTTTATAATGGGTTAAGGTAACAGATTTTACCGATTTTGAGTCTTTTGGTATAAACAACCTACATATTACTTGCGGGAGTTGTGGTCCTGCAAGGACAATATAACGGAGATTCAGTTCCTGACCCTGATTTAGTTAATGGACAAATTTTAGGATTTTATCCAACCAATCAAAGAAGCGGGGAGATTCAAATAATAGCCCTGAATATATACGGTTCAGTTAGAGTTACTCTGCTCGCTCCGGCTTTGTATGATAGTAGATTTTCGGTAGTAGTCCTTTTCTAACTACCTCGCCACGGGCGAGTCAGAAGGGTCGCTTCCGAGTCGCCGCAGGAGACCTGTGCCCCGCTGGGACAGATCCGCCTTTGGCGGAAGCGTGATTGTGCTTAGGGGATAAATACGAATCTGCCACGAAGGCACTAAGACACTAAAAGAGAACACGAATCAGACGAATACGGCGAATAGCACGAATATTAAAATATAATTTCTTATTCGTGAGACCCACCGGGTCACCGGGCGATATGAATATAATTTTCAATTCGTGTTATTCGTGTCTATTCGGATTTATTCGTGTTATCTTCTTTGCGTCTCGGCGGTAAATTTCTTATTTATCTTGTAATTTACTGATGGCTTCTGCTGCTGCTTTACGGACGTCTTCATCA
>JAZDFP010000095.1:0-3330 GCA_043807745.1 Planctomycetota bacterium | reverse complement strand
AAGATACTTTATAATTACAGACAATTTAAGATTTATTACCATATGTTAATAATAACCCAATCTAATATTAACTTCAACCTAATATCAAGAAACTGGGGAATTGTTCAAATGAGTTAGGAGGTAGAAGAAAGATGTGAGATGAGAAATCGTGAACCAACACGTAATCATAATCACGGCTCCCCAGACGCCAAAATGATTGATTAGATACAACCCTCCCGGAATTCCAATACCGAGCGTGATTGTATTTATCAATATTGAAATTTTGACTTTATTGATTGCCCGCCACATTGGCCCTAGGCCAACCCCAATACCTAGAAAGGCTCCGTATATTCCAAGCCCGAGAATATATTTTATACCCGGCAAAAAACTATGACCATACAAAATTCTAAGGGCAATCGGTGAGACAATCAGGGCGCCAGCCGTGAGCACGATTGAACAAAGCAGTGAATAAATAGAAACGCGAATAAAGTTTTTTCTAAGATTAACGGAATCGTCTTCGCGCATACGTGGCAATTCAACATTTAAAAGGGTTGATATCGGCCCCATCAGACCAAGCACTAAATTCATGTAAGCCAAGGAAATCTTAAAATAAGTTACCTCGGTCGTGGAAACATATAGAGCCACCATTAAGATAGGCAGAATATTAAAAAGGGTCGCGATGTTCTTATCTAAGGCAACCCAGGCGCTAAAGCCTAGGTGTTTCCTCAAATGAGATTCTGATGTCTTTGTAAAAAATTCTTGAACCGAGGGAAATACAGGATAGTTTTTACGGAGACGCTCCCAAGCAACTATAGAAACAAAAAACATAATCCCCGCTCCCAATAAATGACCGCCCGTGGCGCCGGTAATACCTAAACCGCCAACAATCAGTGAAACGGCTAAGACATTTCGCAATGTTTGGTCAGTAAAAGTAAGCAGAGTCATCTGTTTTATCTTTCCCACCACCTGATAGGCTAGCGCCGAAAAATTCAAAAAGGTATTGGATATAAATGACGCTATCACCAAAATACCTGCATACCAGCCAATGCTTGGATTATTATAAATTTTTCCAGCTAATGAAGGCGCGATAAGCGTGGCAATGACGGAGAGCACGGCAATAACGAATATCATCCGGCCCAAAAACATGAAAGCTTCTTTTGTCCCTTCGTGATTTTCACGGGCATATGTCCCTCCCACAATTGTCGCGCCAGCATCTTGAATACCGAAACTCACCACCAAAACTAGCAAACCCGCCAGGCTGAATGAAATCGCGTAGACGCCAAATAGCTCGGGCTGAAGCAACCGCGCGATAATAATACCTGTTAATCCCTGAATGAACGTGTTGCTAAAATTCCCAATCTGAAGAATGGCAAGATTTTTTACAAACTGATGCTGGCGGAAATAAATTATGCGCTCTTTAATACTCATGGGATAAAATGATTATGGATGAATACTAACATTCAACACCCACCCTTCGCAATGATAGTTAAACTAAAACCCCGCCTAAGGCGGGGTTTTAGTTTAACTTAATCTTGACAGTAATTTATCGAGAATAGTTAGGAACCTGACTGACTGAAGTATAGTTGGTTCCTTTTGAATACCAATTGAATTCGTTGGTATTAATACAGAAGACCTTCTTGAAGAAATTCGCATCATCCGCGACGGCTTGGGCGCCCGTGGTATTGACCCAATGGAGAACACCCGTATCCTCACCGGTCACCTGAACGCCATAGACCTTTTGGTCGTTGGTTTCGCAATTTCGGAAGAGACCCGACGTTACCATTTTATCTCTGTTTACGGCCGTTGTATTCTTTACCTTGCTAAATCCGCCCAAATGACCATAGAAGTTAAAGATGGCCGGATTAAGGAACAGCCGTTTATAGCCCCAAACATTGGGAATATAAATATCAGGATCGCTTGAACCAGCCGCACTGACAGTATCGCCCTCTTTCAAACCTATAGCCGTCAAGCTGACGAATCCGCGTTGACCGGGAGTCATTACACCAACCAACGGTGTGCTTGTTGGCGTGGGCGTGGGCGAAACACTAGTTGTTGGCGTTGGTGTCGGAGTTGACACGGAAACACCGCCTCCGCCTCCGCCACTACTTCCAGAATTTCCGGAACCGGAAGAACACTGAACAATGTTGGTATTAGGAGTTATGATTGTTGTAACAGCACCACTCACTGGGCTAAGAGTGAGAACAGATTTGCTACCTGCGTCATTACAGACAGAACTACCCGCATTATCGGTCTCAAGCTTATAGTGATTAGCAGAAGTCAGTGTAAATGTATCGCCGGCAGTTATCGTAACAGTAATCGTAGTCGTGCCATTAGTAGTTACCGAATCGGCAACAGAACCGCCGACAATCACATAATCACCTGAAGTAAGTGTCACATTCGTGTCTTGAGCAAAAGAAGCAACCCCGGTTGCCAAGGCATTTCTTATTCCCCCCAAAAGAATCATGCTAAACACCGCCAAGCACAACAATACTGCCTTATTGTATTGATTAATTATCATGAATTGTAAATATTAACGGCAACTTATCCTATTGACAATAAAGGCATTACCGGCGGCTGCAACACGGATGTAGACATTATCACCAGTTTGGTCTTTCATCTGAAGACAGGTGCCGAGTGTTGCAGATGAACCGCCAAAGAGGACACTGGTCGTACCAGTACTTGCAAATTGCGCAACATATGCGCTTGAACTAGATACTTTACCGACAATGAGTCTAGAAGTAGAAGCATAGGTTGTTGCTTCAAAAATTGTTGATACCGAAGCCGCGCCAGTTAATACTAATGGACCCGTTACCGTTCCGCCCAACGCAAAAGCGTTGATAGTGAGGGTTTTACTCGTAGCAGCTTGCAGTGTGGTAGTACGGACCGAAGAAGCTGAAGCATAACCAGATGTCTCAAAATTCGTTGACATAGAGGCTATGGTACCATCCAATCTATCGCTTAACGTGGTAACCCCAGTAACAGCAAGGGTGGTGGTAGTTGAAATACCAGTCCCTATTGTACTAGACGCCCTTACCATCAACACCGAAAAGAACAAACTTAACGCGACAACCAAAACGAGAGCCAAAACATTATATTTTTTCTGACCACTATTATACAGTCCCATAGTTTAAGCATCAAGACAAAAGGAAATATCCTGCTATCTTTGAAGCTGTTATATTTTTATTACTTACATTTTATCTCTTCAAGAAATTGACGTCAACGGCTTCATGGTGGATAACTTTTACCCCTTCCCCTTGTTGTAGGCCTTGAGCGTAGCCAGAACTTGATGTTCAATAGTAAAATTATAGCTTATATGCTCGTAACCGCGCCTACCAAATTCCTTTGCCCCAC
>JAZDFP010000094.1:0-3332 GCA_043807745.1 Planctomycetota bacterium | reverse complement strand
ATTCTTGAGCTTGAGGTTTGCTTTTGCAGATCGTCTATGTCCATTACAATGTTTTTTTTGAATAATTCTCTTAATTCGTTTGTTACTGTAGATGTCATAATTATATTATGTCGTTTAAGTTTATAAAGATATACTATTAATTTGTACATACTGTATCAAAAAATTGAAAAAGTCGATGGTATAGATGGTTTTTATATTAAAAATTAAGCAAGTTGATAACTAAAACAACGGGTTTATGATGTTATAGGGATAGTCCCTTATAGGACTTATTTACCATCATGCAGTTTCATCCATAATTATGGGATTATGGCAGGAATCTTTTCTGTTCTCACATCTGCATTTATATTGATTGGCTCATTTAAATCATATATGGTTGTGATATTATAATATGTGCAGATTCCTTTAGATAATGCTTCCGTTAAATTTCCAGTAAAATCGTATCCACCTGTACATTTTATTCCATAACTCGGAATCATTATATCATTTTTTGAGTCCTTTGGAAATAATAAAGATGGAACATTACTAAATGTTGCTGCTAACATTGTCCATATAATTCCAATAATTAATAATAAATTAAGGGTTGTGGCTATTACATCAGAATTGTTATCACACCATTTTTTATAATTCATAATTCATAATTGTATTTTCTACTATTTAATGTTAAAGAATGCCCAAAATTTCTTAATTTGCCCTGTAATGGCAAAATTAAGCCTTCTTGGATTAAAATATAGGGATTTTAGAAAGATTATTACCTTTATTGTGGGTAGTAGGTAATTTGATATTCAAAGGATGGTAGTTTTATCCCATCTTCCAAAGATTCTCGCTTTAAATCAAATCCTGGTCGGTTTATCTAATAGGAGTAAGTCTATGGACTCATACAAAATACATCTAATATTTAAACAAATCTTTAAAAGGATTATATTTTTTAATTAATTTAAACCCAATGATATATAGAACCACAAGAACAATTATCAAAAAAATACCATACCAATTTCTAATTAAATAAAAGATACTTAAAACAAATAATAGGACTAAGATTATAATAGCATTAAGAGATACCCAAATGTATTCTTTTATGAAATCTAACCCTTTGTATTTGCGGGCTAAGAATGTTGAAATAATTACAAAATATAAAAATGGAAATACATAGTTTAATTGTGAAAATAATTGCTCAAAATTTTTATTGTTAATATACATTAATTGCCATGTGCCAACAGCATATAAGGATGCCAATATGGTTAAGAATCCTAAAAACAAACTAACTATTGCCTTTTCAGAAAATTCTAAATCATCCCACTCTTGATGAACTTGGTTATAATAAATCTTATAGAAAAAAGTTAAACCTGCATATCCCATAATAAATGAACCCAATATCAGGACTAAAAAACTATTAACATCTAATCCAAACGCTTTTGATATGTTGGACACTTCAATAAACTCAGTAACAATATCTAATACCACATATTAAATTCTACATCCGTGTACTTAAGACTTTCCATATCAAATTATATAAATTGAAACATGTTCCAACAAGTCCTATTTTTAATTTATTCCTCTTTCTTTATGAGTTTTATCTTTTCGGAAATCAAAAATTTGATATTTGTTTTAAAAAGAAGGTAGTTTCATCCCATGAACGAAATATTCTCGTTTATAGGGCAAATACAGGGCTTTTATCTGCGCTAATCTTTCAGGGGTAGTTTGTTTGATTTTTGAGATTCCTTTATAAGACATATTTACCATTATGTATATGTGGGTTTAATTATAAGGGTAAATATTTTAATTAAAGTGATAACTACGATTTTATTCGAAGTCAAAGATGAATTTATTAAGTATACAGTTAATTATTCAAGCAGGTGAAATAAATGAGAACAAAATCAATAATCCTGATGGTCATACTGTTAGTTGCAGGAGCCGCAGTTCTTAGCGGCTGCATCCAGCCTGACACAGGTAATGACATTAAAGAAAAAACCAGAGGCAATGCCTCTGAAATAATAATCTCACAGTTCGAGTCAACACAGGGCTTAAAGAAATTCTCGTCAGTGAAAGAGATAAGGGAATTCCTTAAAACAAGCGCTGCAAGTTCTGGTTACGACCAGTACGGATGGGGCGGATATTACGGTGGCTTCATGCGAAGTGATATGATGATAACTGAAAGTGCAATGGCTGTCACACCAACGGCGATGCCAGCGGCGACGCCTGCTATGAAAACAGGGGCTACTGAGACTGGGGCGGTGGATTATTCAACCACGAACATCCAGGTTGAAGGTGTTGATGAGGCGGATTTTGTAAAGAATGACGGCAAATACATCTATGTGCTTGCACAGAACAAACTTGTCATAGTCGATGCATTCCCCGCTGCTGAAGCAAAGACGCTTTCCACGACAATTATTGAAGGAAGACCTGCCGACTTGTTCGTAAACGACGACAGGCTCATCGTATTCACACAGGATGATGCTCAGGTGATGGTATTCCCGGAATACGATTACAGACCCATGCCCAGGTACACACCCAGGACAAACGCCTTTATCTATGATATCTCTGACAGGGAAGAACCTGTGCAGCTATCCAATTTCAGCATCGATGGCAACTACTTCCAGTCGCGGATGATAGGCGAGTATGTTTATTTCATTGTGAAGGACGATGTCTATTATTACAACGAGTTCGTTGACGTACCTGCGATAAAGCGAGGTCAGGTAAAAATAATGTCACCAGATGTGTATTATTTCGATAACCCTGAGCAGAATTATGTGTTCCACACGATCGCATCCGTGAACATCAAGAAAGAAGAGATGAAAGCAAAAACATTCATGATGGGTTACTCAGATAACCTCTATGTATCTGAGAATAATATCTATGTCACCTACCGCAAGAACCTGCCTGTACGGTACTACGAAGCACAGCAGCAGGAAAGGTTCTACAAGGTCGTTGTGCCACAACTCCCTGAAGATTCACAGGATAAGATATACGCAATAAGGAACAGTGACCTTGACTCATATGAAAAGTGGGATAAGATCTCTTCTATAATGGAAGACACCTATAACAGGATGACTGAGAAGGAAAAACAGGATTATTCGAACAATGTTGAAAAGGCGGTCGAGGAATATGAGACAAAGCTTGCGCAGGAAAGAGATATTACTGTCATCCAGAAGATAAATATAAACAAAGGCGATATCGAATATAAGAAGAAAGGCGAGGTATCCGGCAGCCTGCTAAATCAGTTCTCAATGGATGAATCCGGCGATTACTTCAGGGTTGCCACAACATCGCAGATCTGGACTGGAAGAGGTTCAAAACAGTACAACAATGTTTATGTGATGGATAAAGACCTGGGG
>JAZDFP010000093.1:0-3499 GCA_043807745.1 Planctomycetota bacterium | reverse complement strand
ATTATCATTATTATTTCTTCTCTGCACACACAATTTTCTTATAGTGAACCAGAACAAATCCTTACGAATTGGTCATACCCTCATTATCAGAATAATCAATTAGTCTGGGAAGCAAAGGGTAAAACTGCGGTCGTTCGTGAGGATGAATTTATCATCTCCGTATTTGAACTGACTTATTACATCCAACCTCTATCCACAACATCCCCATCTGAAATTACTAAGAAAGAAACGTTACGTATCAGGGCAGATATGGCTATCCTAAAAAAACAACAACAAATTGCATCTCTTCATGAAAATATCATTGTTAAACGAACCTCTGAACCGGCGAATGAATTGGACGAGACAATGCAAACGCAAACATTATCCATTAATATGGCGAATAAAACCTTTTCTACGGATTCTCCCATCACTATCACCCGCACTGACCTCTTGGTTAAAAGCAAAGGTTGTAATGGCACTTTAAATTTCGATTCGGTTTCATTCGCCAGTAATATTGAAACGATTATGAAGGATTGCAACTCGAATTCTTTTTCATTGGGAACAATTTTCTCACCCAAATCCCGGATGGATTTCGAGGAACTAAATAAAACACCTTCTGTTATCACCATTACCTCCGAAGGACCTATGTCTATAGAAAAAATCCTCCCTCAGGGAATACCGTTGACTTCATCGTCAAAACAAACGAACCAAAAAATCACGCTGCAAAATAAGGTTGTCGTCAATTCGTTCACCCGGAAATCCCCGGCGCCGATACGGATGAAACTGCAAGCGGAAAAAGTCGCTATGATTTTATCCAGGCGGGAAAACCCCGTAACCAAGCGGAACTCCACCTATTTAATGAATCTCACCGCCACCGATAACGTAAACATAGATGATGCATTGCAGAGTGCGCAGTGTTCCAGTTTAATATATGATGAAGTAATGGGTTCTATTATTCTCAAGGGCAAAGAACAAGTATTAGCCACGATTATTAAACCGCTGAATCCTATTAGCAATACCGGCCAAACGGGGAATAACTCTTATATAAATTTATCTGCCCAAACAATAAAAATACAGACCGAGAAAGACAGATTAATTCTTATAGGCCGCAAGGAAATCGTCTTCTCCGATGGAAGTTTTTATGCCCCCCCCCAACCTATTTCCGGAACAGAGGTGGTAATTACAAATACTCCCACTATATCCGATACTCCATCAACGAGTTCTAATGGGAAATTCTCTAATAAAATCCAGATTACGGCGGATAATAACGCCTTGGTTTCATTTGATGAAAATCGGATGTATATGGAAAATAAAGTGAGAATTTTCCAGAGAGTAAAACCCTATAACTCGTCTCAAGAACCCTACTTAAAAACGCAGATACAATGCGATAAATTAACTATAAGTTGGAATCCCCTTGAAAATTCATTGCAAAAAATAAGAGCTGAAAATAATGTAATCATTCTCTCTAATGATGGAGGAGAAGTCGGTGGTAAAATTTTAGAATGGTCGCCTGTTTTATTACAGATAAACATAAAATCACCTCACATTGTAAAAATCCGGGATAAAAATAAACTGATGGAAGCGGATGAAATCACGATTACAACTAATCCTCAAGGTGATTGGAAGAAAATAGAAACAAAAAATAATAATGGTGGGGAGATAAAAATAAACCCTCCGGACAAAGAGTAATTGAGAGGATTAAGTGATTTAGAGATTAAGACATCAAAATATGACTGAAAGACCTCACAAAAAGTTAAAACTATGGGGCAAGATACTTGACTTCATAGAAATTATTTACTCGCTAACAGAAAAACTCCCTAAGAATGAAATTTACGGCCTGACCTCTCAGATGAGACGAGCGTCTATTTCAATTGCTTCTAATTTAGCTGAAGGTTCTGCCCGAAAAGGTATTCAGGAGAAAATTCAATTTTTCCCTGTGGCTAAAGGTTCATTAAGTGAACTAGATGCTCAATTAGAAATATCATTGCGACTCCGTTTTATTAAAGAAGAAGGCTATAATAAAACTCAATTCAATCTTGATGAAATAAGCAGAATGTTACAAGGCTTAATAAACAGTCTAAAACTAAACAACTAAATTACTTAATTACTCAATAACTTAATCGCTAACTATATGACTAGAGACGAAGCTTTATTATTAATGAGGTCCAGGATAACTAATAATAATTTACGTAAACATATTTTAGCGGTTGAAGCCGTGATGAAATTCCTTGCCCGTGAACTAAAAGCAGACGAGGAAAAATGGGGTTTGGTAGGTATCTTACACGACCTTGATTACGAAGAAACCAAGAATGCTCCTGAAAAACATACGCTTATTACTGAGGAATTAATTAAAGACAAGGTCTCCCAGGAAATAATTGATGCCATCAAATCACACGCCTACGGATTTGTGCAATCAACCACTATCCAGGCACCAAGTTCGCCGATGCAACACGCCATCTACTGTGCAGACCCGATAACCGGATTATTGGTTGCCTGCGCTCTGATACATCCAGATAAGAAATTAGCGCCTATTGATGTAGAATTCGTCAAGAACCGGATGAAGGAAAAAAGATTTGCTGCCGGCGCCAATAGAGAAGCAATCCAGAACTGCACCAAATTAGGTATGGATTTAGACCGATTTCTGCAAATCTCTCTGGATGCAATGAAATCAATAAGTGTGGAATTGGGACTGTAGTTATCTGGTAGACTCCTTCTGCTCCAATGCCTGCAGTAAATCTATGAGATAATTAATTCTTTCGGACAGCAATTCAGATTTTATTTCTTCTGCAGAGGTAAATTCATAAGTCAGCTTAGTCAAATTATCTTTAATATCTAATATCCAGAAATCACCCAAATTGCCGATGACTTCTTGATTTTTATAATCAGAGAAAAAATCTGACACGAATTCCTTTGGTTCGCCTTTAATAAGGTATTTTTTGTTGAACAAAACAATATTTGCTTCGTTACTGGGCATAGTAATTTCGTATTCCAAGCCGAGTAATTTGAGGAATCGATCGTGTATATCTTCCAATGTCAGGATGAGTTGAGTATTCCATTTACCGTAAATATATATTTTCGCATAAGCAGCGGAATCCGACATTATAGCATCTAAATAAACCTTATGTTCTCTGATATTGGCTGACAGCGTAGCATATTTACTAATAACACTTCCTACGCCTCCCATATTAGTAACTATATCTCCTCCACTATCAAATTGCCCACCCCACTGTTTGTGCAATTCCTGAAGTGATGCCATCCATTCTTTTCGGAAGAATATGAATTGTGGTTGAGCGCTCATAAAATTATTTATTTGCTATTGAAAACGAGTTCCGTGGTATTACAAGTTTATTATAACATAAAAAATCCCGCACCTATCCTTTAGGGATAAGCACGGGATTTAAGCCCGGCAACAACCTACTTTCCCGCCAATTAGATCGTCAGCAGTATCATCGGCCTCAAGGGCTTAACGGCCGTATTCGGAATGGGAACGGGTGTATCCCCTTGAGTATTGAATCACCGG
>JAZDFP010000092.1:0-2547 GCA_043807745.1 Planctomycetota bacterium | reverse complement strand
GGAAGAAGAAATTACTCTTGGCGATATTTCTGAATTTGGCGGATTAGATGAAGGAGAATTCACTCTTTATCTACAAGACACTGATGCTGCCGGTAATGTAGGAATAGATAGTGTTTTACTGACTAAAGATACCATTGCTCCGACAGTTGTCTCTTACACCCCTTCAAATAATGCCGTAGGTATTGATCCTACTTCAGATATTATTGTAACCTTTGATGAGGCGATGAATATTCTTCCCGAGAACATTACCCTGCAGAGGGAAGGTGATACTCCGGTCAGTGTTGCAGTTACCCTTGATGGTACTGCTAAAATAGCCACTATTAATCCTGACTCTGACCTTGCCGACAACTCAACTTACACAATTGCT
Source organism: Planctomycetota bacterium (assembly GCA_043807745.1). Lineage (GTDB taxonomy): Bacteria > Planctomycetota > MHYJ01 > JACQXL01 > JACQXL01 > JAZDFP01. The sequence goes on along the minus strand of JAZDFP010000092.1, from coordinate 2,180 downwards.
CTTTCTGGAGCAACCGATGAAGCTGGTAATCCGATGGCGTACGAAAGCTGGACATTCACTACTGCTGCAAGCTATGCCATTGAATTAAAAACAGGTTGGAATTTGGTTTCTTTACCGGTAACTCCAACCACTTGGAGCAGCACAACGGCGGTATTAGCAAGTATAAATGGCAACGTAGAAAGAGTATGGTCTTACAACGCCGTAAACGGAACCTGGTCCATTTATAACGCCAATGGAGCACCGAGCAACCTTAATATAATGACTGCTGGCCATGGTTATTGGGTAAAAATGACAGGGGATGATACCTTGGAAGGAGCGGGCACTTTATATGAGCAGTTAATCCCAAGCGGAGACGTTCCTCCGTCCCAGTTGCCGGAAATTCCTTTGGCCGAAGGTTGGAACTTGATAGGTTATTATCAGTTGCCCGGAAAAGTAAATTCACCCATTGAAAACGCTTTATCAAAGCTTAACGGATATTGGAGTGGAGATGGCAGTGATTTGATTACCTTTACGAAAGGAACATTGCAGGCGATAACACCGATTTACGAAATGCAGCCGGGAGCGGGTTATTGGATATTTATGAGTAGCGCAAGGAAGTATAGTTTTGGAAATGGAGCATTCTAAAGTTAATGGCACCACAATAACACAGACTTGGATTGACAAGAATTCCAATCTGTGTTATTGTTTAGGATAATCTATGAAATTGTCAGTTAAAAATTTAGCTATCATAGTGATAGGATTGATATTGCCGGTTTTTGTTTGGGCAACGCCAGCTATGCCGCATCAGTTTTACGGTACGGTTAATTTTGATAACGATCGGGCGCCTAACGGTTTATTAGTTGAAGTAAAGATAGATAATGTCGTCGCCGGGACTTCGGTAACGAACGATGGAAAATATGGCTATAATTCAGTATTTTATATCACCGATCCGGAGGGCGATAGAAACGGCAAGAATATAAAATTTTATGTCAATGGCATTGATAGCGGAGAGACGCACGTGTTCTCAAACGGCGCCTCTACCAACCTTCCTTTAACGGTTCCCGGAACAATCGGTAATATTATAAAGAATGAGGGAGAGGTTATAACAAATGAGGAAGTGGTGGTAACCCCGCAATCTTCCACAAATATTCAGTTGGGGAGCAATTTGAGCGTCACAATTTCTTCTGCAATAAACACCAATGCCATCATTGAAAAAATAGAAAAAAAGAGTTCCGGCAACGTAGCTGTTTTTTCGGGAAAGAATTTTCTTAATGCTTACGATATTAAAATTAGCGGCGGAAGCTTGAATATTTCAGTGACAATGAAATACGACGATACGGGAATTGACGAAGATACAATTATTCCTTATCGGTTTAGTACTACCTCTAACTCCTGGGTGGCAATTACACCTTTTACTATAGATAAAACCGCTAATACCATAACATTTACCATTTATTCGGGGCAGACGGTTTACGGAATATTCGGTTCTGTTTTAGCTCAGTCTCCTCCGACCGGAAGCAGTGGAACCACAGGTGGTGGGGCTACTGGTGGCGGGGGCGTTGGCGGCGCAGAAACGACCTATAGGATCGGGGACAGCAACCGAGACGGTAAAATCGATATTTTCGATTTCAATCTTTTAATGGTTAATTGGGGGAATAACCCGGATAACTTATTGACCGATCTAGACAATAACGGCAAAATCGATATCTTTGACTTCAACCTTTTGATGGTTAATTGGACCGGTTAATTAAAGATAATAAAAACTATGAAAAAAACCATATTCACAGTCTTGTTCGGGGGATTAATCGCTTTGGTCTTAACAGCGCCGGTATTGGCGGCTACGACCGTTTCTTTGTCGCCAGCGAGTATTAACGTGGTTGAGGGGAGAAGCTTCAATTTAACGGTCAAAATAGACCCTCAGGGTGTCAAAAACTATACTGCCAAGATAGAGTTAAAATATCTGGTTGACCTTTTAAGGGTAAACTCTTTTACCTTTGGAAGCAACTGGATGATTGTGAATCAACCGGGGTATGATTCGATTGATAATGTTAATGGCGTTCTTGTTAAAACCGCAGGCTATCCCGGAGGTGTTTCTTCGCAGGTGACTTTTGGCACTGTTTCATTTTCTGCTAAAAAAGCGGGAAATGGAGTAATTAAAATGGGGAACAATTCGTTAGCTCTTGATGCTACGAACCAAAATC
>JAZDFP010000091.1:0-6284 GCA_043807745.1 Planctomycetota bacterium | reverse complement strand
CGGCGACTCGGAAGCGACCCTTCTGACTCGCCCGTGGCGAGGTAATTAGAAAAGGACTACTACCGAAAATCTACTATCATACAAAGCCGGGGCGAGCAGGGTAACCCTGATTGAACCGAATATATTCAGGGCTATTATCTGTATCTCCCCGCTTCTTTGATTGGTTGGATAGAATCCTAAAATCTGACCATTGACCAAATCCGGGTCAGCAGCTGAATCTCCGTTATATTGTCCTTGCAGGACAACAACTCCCACAACCTTATAACCTAATTTAGGTATTGTTACCGCACCATCGGCTATTTCACCTGTTGCAACCGGCGGAGTTAGTGGTCTTGATACCCCTTCCGGAGCAACCCACTCAAACCTTTCCTGTGCCTGATTGTAAGAGGGGACTTCACCGTTAGCAGGGCTATCAACTGCTCGGATATGTCTTGGCTCAACTGAACCGTCTATTATCTCTAAATAGCCGACAGAGTTAGAAGCAAGTTTGGATTTAGTCACCGCAGAGGTGGCAATCTTAGCATTAGTTACTGCCCCGTCCGCAATCTTGATACTGCTGACACCTGCATCCTGCAACTTATCGCTGGTGACTGCCTGATTATCAATCTTCTGCGTTACTACCGCATTATCCTGAATCTTGGCAGTAGAAACCGCATTATCCTCCAGAGGCACGATAGAAACATCGCTACCTAACTTGGCAAGAGTTACTGCTCCGTCAGCCAGGTCATCTGTCTGAACCTGACCTGCACCGATATCGGCTCCGGTAATAGTTTCATCCTTAATCTTGGCTGAAGTTACCGCATTATCCGCAATCTTTTCCTCGGTCACCGCACCGGGGACTATTGCAGGCGTTGTCACCTGCCCGTCGAAATATCTTGGTCTATATGCCATATACTATTTCCTCTGGCGCCGACCCACTGGGCTTATGGCGCCACTTTCGTATTTCGGTAGACAACGACCTTTATGGTCGTTGATTCAACGAAACGAGACAACGCACTTTATGTGCGTTGATATTGTGTCAACGAGGATAAACCTCGTTGTCTACCATTTTGTTAATATTGGTTTCTGTTTGTTAAGGGACTCAGGGTGCTATAGTCACCCCTCATCCCTAACCCCTTACACCAGCACTATCCTTGCATGGAGTTTGAATTCCGGGTCGGAATACTCATACTCCAGGAGCGAATCGGTTGCCCCACCACCCACTACGAACGGTTTCACCGTAGCATCAGCAAAGGAATTAGCCAAATCAACCAATCTGGCGTTCTGAGCCGCGATTTCGCCTGCATCCATATCCGCCTTGAGGATATACATCCCGGTAGATACGAGCAAGTTGGTTACCGCAGAACGGAACTGTTTCCTTAGCCCCGCCTTGGTGAAGTCGTAAGGACCTCCGCTAATAACCTCTACGTGTTCCGTGAACTTGTTGGCTTTGGGGTCGCCGGTCATCCAGTAACCTATCTGAGGCACAACCATACCGCGAATCTTATCGCCGGTAAACCGCAGTGTGCCGTTACTTACCGCAATCGCCCATCTGTCCTTGGCGTTGGTAACCTGCTCCTTGAACCACTTAGCAAATACGCCATCCACTGTGGCAAAAGCACGTCCGTACTTTTCCACAAATTTAGCGAACGACTCTGCTAACTTCTTATACTGGAAACTGACCATATTTGCCTTGCTTTTACCTGCTTCAGACACGAATGTCGGGTCAACCATCTTCTTCCATTTCGGGCTGGACACCTCGGCCAAACGGTCCTGGAACTTACCCTCACTGGATAGAACCTCCAGCAGTCGGTCGTGCATGCGTTCGGCATTGTTGAGCATTCCCTCAACCCACCTATCAGGCATATCACCCGCAACTTCAAGACTAACCGGAATGGTTATCTTGAGGTCTAATTTTACTTCGTTTGCCATTTTTCTCACCCCCTTCTTGCCCTTTCGGGTCTTATGTTCAACGGCTACTCCGCTGAGCTCTTAACGGAATCACCGATCTGACTATTTGAAACCACGAATGGACACGAATCCACACGAATAATTTAGTGTTCATTAGTGTTAATTAGTGGTTGCAAAAATTCGTAAATCTGGTTAATCGGGACAACGCCCGCCATAGTGGTGACGAGTTGACCCTGATATGTCTTAACCCATACTGCTATCCCGATAACCTCGTAGGTTCTTGCATCGTAAACCGGACCGCCTGAATTACCCGGTAATACTGGTGAAGATACTTCCCAATTATCTGCCACAGAGTCACAGAGTGCACAGAGATGACCAAAAGAAGGTCTTGGTTTTAATCCTAAGGAACAACCGACCGTCCAGACCGGTGTAAATAAGTAGGGAGTATAATCTTTAGGTGCCAATTTAGCCTTTGCCACAGAGGCACAGAGTGCACGGAGTAACGCCAAATCTTTGGCGGTATCCGTTATTATTACTGTTCCGGTAATGATTGTGGAATTATATAATTCTATATTAACTACGCTCTGGTTATCTACTACATGTGCGGCAGTCAAGATAAAAGTTTCAGGTTGCAGGTTACAGGTTTCAGGTTTTAACTCATAACTTGTAACTTTTAACTTATAACTTATCACTACTCCCGACCCTGTGCCGCTACTTGAGGTAATTCTAACAGTAGGATACAGCATCTTCTCGTATTCTTCCTGATACGGATTTATTTGCTTATCCTGTGCCTTAAAAACAATCTCTATTCCTTTTTCTTCCCTCTGTGCACTCGGTGTCTCTGTGGCAAAGATTAATACCAGAACCAATAACATTACCCGTTTCATATTAATCCCCCTACGGGATAAGAAATTCTAAACTCGCCTTTGGCTCGTAGAATTTCTAATATCCGCTTAATTCCCCATTCTCCACGGCTTCAACGTATTCCAGCCATTCCCGGTAGAACTCCGGAGACCAGAGTTGCCGTTCCCGGCCGTTGAACTGGTGCCTAAGTTCACCCCGGCGCTTGCTCCAGATAGTCCTGCGGTGTTTACCCGGACCCCTAAGTTTTGCCTGGTTTATCTGGATAATCTCCGTTTCCAAAGCCATATTTGTCAGTTTCAGGTTTGTTAACATATCTCATCTACCTCCTTAGCAGGGCTTAATCACTCGTTCCCCGCTGTAATGGTATTACCGCAAGGGGTCAAAAAGTAACATAGTATTTTGGAATTTGTGCGAAATATTTGGTAAGCAGATTAAGCTGATTTGTCTTGACAGGCTAAAATAAAAGAGTATGGTATTTTACAAACAAACCATGTGTTAAAAGAAAAGAGGATGAAATGCCTAATAATGCAACAGAATTATTCACCGATAAAACTCTGATAGCTAAAATCCAAAAACGGCTGCCATATTTATTCCAGATTGCGGAATTAGAGAGTTCAAGAGCCGGCAGAATCGGTATGGAGGTCGGCACTGTTCGTGAAAAAATAATAGTCGCTTTACTCGTCTATAAATTCGGCGAGCAAAATATAGAAACAGAAATTCCTACCACCGAGCCAGAAGTAGATGTAAAATTATTCGGTAAACCCGTATCTATTAAAACCATTACTGTTAAGGGTAATGCGGTTGGCGGTATTAAACTTAGCTGGACAGTAGATGCCCAGAAGTCACGGGAGTTCCTTGAAGGTTATCATCCCCGTTACGATATTATACTTGCCCAGATTAAATGGAATGATACAGGCGGTTTTTATTATATTCCCACAGAGGTCCAGAAAAAGGTATTTGATAAAATAGGCAGGGAAAATTATATTAAACTACCCAAAGCAGGAACAAATCCCCGCGGTGCAGAAATAACCAAAGAAGCATTATTAAATCTTCTTGAAGATAAGCAATCACACCACATACCCATAAACTGGCAAAAGTCAAAGATAGATTTCAATCCACTCAAGAGATGGGTTGATTTCTGGAAGGAAGATTAAAATGGCGGTATCTCAAAGAAAAGACGGAACTAAAACAAGCGCCTTCGGCTCACCCGGAAGAATCAATCACGATTCCAGCAGTTTCTATAAAAGCAGATTATACGAGGGTCTGCCCCAAGAAGAATTTGTTGAATATAAGGAAAATACTATCCCGTCAGCATCTCTGGATAAAATCTTCGCTTCCTCAAGCGAGCATATGATTGAATTACCTGATAACAGCGTCCATCTGATGGTTACCTCTCCGCCTTATAATGTCGGCAAGGAATATGACGAGAACCTGTCCCTGAAAGAATACCGGACATTTCTTAAGAGTGTCTGGAGCGAGGTTAAAAGGGTATTGGTTCCGGGCGGTCGGGTCTGTATCAATATCGCCAATTTAGGTCGTAGGCCTTATATTCCTTTGCATACCTTTATTATTGAAGATATGCTTGATTTAGGATTCCTGATGCGTGGCGAGGTTATCTGGAACAAGGCATCAAGCGGTAGTCCATCTACTGCTTGGGGCAGTTGGCTCTCGGCTAAAAACCCCATCCTTCGTGATATCCACGAATATATCCTTGTATTTTCAAAAGGATTATTTTCAAGAGGAAGTATCAACGGTAGTAAAAGCACTATATCTAAAGAAGAGTTTCTGGAATATACCAAGAGTGTTTGGACATTCTCAGCTGAATCAGCCAGAAGAGTCGGGCATCCCGCGCCGTTTTCGGTTGAATTACCATCCAGAGCTATAAAACTCTATACCTTTGAAGGCGATGTAGTTTTAGACCCGTTTATGGGAAGCGGTCAAACCGCTATTGCTGCTATCAAGACAAACCGCCATTATGTCGGCTATGATATAAGCAAAGAATATGTCAGATTAGCCGAAAGACGCATCAGAGAATTCATTACCCAAAATTCACAGCAATCAATAGAACAACACTTAATGGTGGTAAAAGAACGTAAGGGGAAATATACGACTACGGGTAAAAGAAGAAAATAAACAAGGAATTCGGGAGACGCCACAGCACATAAAACTTATGTGCTGGGTGAACCATACTGAATAGTTAAGATGTCCACGGAATCTTAGGTGATTTTATGAGTTTATGGGATAAAATAGACGGCTCAATGTTAGTAGTGTTGATTGGAGTAATTGTTGGATGGCTCCTAACCGAGATTTCTTCATTTTTACGATTGCATAGAGAAGACAAGAGAAAATTAAATGAAGCTCTTTCTAATCTAATGGACGTTTATTTTTATGCCAGCAAAAGCAACAAGATAAAATTAGTATTAGACGCTTATATGACTCATGTCTTGCAAGATTTTTCGGAATCGCAAAGAAGTCCTGCAATACTTAAGGAGCTGCGAACTAAGATTACCTTATATATAACCAGCATTACAACAAGAATTACTAAATCAGGCCTTGACGATATTAAAAACCGTTACGAATGTTCCATAAATGATATTGCCCAAATCAATCCGATTTTATCATACACCTTAAGAGGACAAACAAATAAATATGATATATTTAAGGAGATGGAAAATTATATTAGCTTTATAGAAACAGATATAGTTTCTAGCGATGAAATGGCAGAATATGAGAGAATGAAATCCGCGGTTGAAAATACTATTGTTGATTTGTGGTTAGTAGATTTAGAAAATGGATTAAAGAAAATATCCTGGAGAATAAGTAAATTTTTATGGATACAAATACGTGTATTTATCTATAAACAGAATAACAAGAGCCGTCGAGAAATTAACGCCCAAATAGATAGATTTACTCGTGAAGTTAAAAAGGAATATACTAGCCCGTAAATAGTTATGCATTCCTACAGAAATTCGGGGGACACCTACTTAATTGTGCAGAGGGGACACTTCCCATTGCAGAGGGGACACTTCCCATCGGCTGAATATGGCTATTTTGCTGGGGTGTAAAGCATGGTTTATATAAAATGTGGTAATTCGGGGGACGCCCTAATTCATAATTTATAATTCATAATTATTAATTCTTAATTAAACTCTATGCCCGATAGTTCGACTTCGCTCACTACAAGTAATCAACCCACGGACGAGCAATTAGTTGAGGCATTCCTTAATTATTTATAATGCTAATCTTCAATCAATCTGATGAAGACCTGATGGAGTGGGTCTGTATAGGTCAAGTGGGCGCTTTTGAGGAACTCGTCAGACGCTATGAGAATAAGTTCATATCCATCGCTTATCGCAAGACCATAAACCACGCCTCTGCAGAAGATATATTCCAGGATATCTTTACCATAATTTATCAGGAACCCCAAAGGTTTAATAGAAAGATTACCAAATTCTCCACCTGGGCTTATGCGATTTTGCATAACCAGATAAATATGTTCATTAGGGATAACCGGATAGACCAGCAGATGA
>JAZDFP010000090.1:0-3199 GCA_043807745.1 Planctomycetota bacterium | reverse complement strand
AAACCCATAGAAAATGACCTTTCTATCGTATCTAATCTCACCGAGATTAATTCCTATTCACGAGAAGGCGTATCATATGTGGTATGCCGTTTCAACTGGGGTACCAATTTAGATGAAGCATCCAATGAAATAAGAGACCATCTGGATTTTACCAAGATGAAACTTCCTGACGACGCCAACAAGCCGATAATAGTCAAATTCAACACTAATATGATGCCCATATTGATGTACGGCGTAATTGCTAAAGAATCCTGGTCCAAACTTTACGAAATACTGGATGACCAACTCGTTACTTCATTAAAGCAGATAGAAGGCGTCGGAGCGGTCCAACTCATCGGCGGACTCCAGCGCCAGATAAATATAGAAATCGACAAAGGCAAATTAGTCGCTTACGGCATTTCCATCAACGAAATAGAAGGTGCTATCCGCTTGCATAATTATTCCCTTCCTGCCGGCTCGCTCAAAATCGGTCCCAATGAATATATGTTACAAACACCAGGCGAATATAAAAAAGTAAGCGAAATAGAAGAAACTATCATCAGGGTAGCCGGACAAAATAACTCATCTCCTATCCGCCTGAGAGATATCGCAATTGTCAACGACGATTTTAAAGATCCGCCCGGCATGGTATATTTAGACGGTGGCAACCCCGGAATATTGTTCTTTATCCAGAAACAATCAGGTTCTAATACCAATGAAGTTATCCGGAAGGTTATAGAAAAATTAGAGGTCATCAAGACAAGATTACCCACAGATATAAAATTCGTCGAGATATTCAATACGGCTGATATGATTAACACCACTATAAGCAACTTAAATCAGACCGTGTTTTTCGGCGGTATTCTCGTCATTATCATTACATTACTTTTCCTTGGTGAAATCAGGTCCAGTCTGATTATTGTATTAACAATTCCCTTCTCCTTAATCTCTGCCTTTATTTTCCTCTATATCTGGGGTAAAACTATCAATATGATGTCTCTGGCAAGTATCGCGATTGCCATTGGTATGGTGATTGATAATGCCATTGTGGTGATGGAAAATATTTTCACGCACCGCGCCCGGGGCAGCAACCCATTTAAATCTGCAATTGTCGGTACATCAGAAGTCGGTCTGGCTATCTCTGCATCAGCGCTTACTACTGTCGTGGTATTCGTACCCCTTATTTTCTTATCAGGGATTACCGGCATCATCTTCAAACAACTCGGTGTAATGATTATCGTTACCATAATGGCTTCATTAATAACCGCATTAACATTCACCCCGATGCTGGCATCAAGAATATTAAGTTCTAAATCATCATTTGATAAGAAGGGATGGTTTATATATGTTGAAAGATGGTATGCTTCTATTCTGGATTGGGCATTGGTACACAAAACAAAGGTCGTTGTTAGTGCTGCCATTATTTTTATATTATCCATTGCCCTTATTCCTTTTATGGGCACTGAGTTTTTCCCTGAAGAAGATACCGGCGAAATTACTATCACCGCAGAATTACCGGCAGGCAAACGAATGGAGGAATCATTGAAAATCGGCATAGAATTAGAAAAAACATTCCGTGAGATATCCGGAAAAGACTTACTCCATTCATATATCCGGACCGGCACGGTCGGTCTGGGCGGAGCAATGATGGGAATAAAGGAAGGAATCAATGTAGTAATGGTTGGTGGCAGGGTAGTAAAATCAAACTATCGTAAACGTTCGGATAAAAAAATCGCTCAGGAAGTTCGCCAGAAAATCGCTAAGATACCCGGTATCGTTAAATTTGACGTCTCAACCGGCGACCATATCAGCCAGGCGATAATGGGCGGCGGCAAATCTCTATCTGTTGAAATCTATGGCAATGATATGGAAAAAACAGACAAAATTGCCGCCCGGATAAAGGATATGATGGGAAAAATAACCGGCATTGTTGACCCGTCTGTCAGCCGCGAGATCGCCAAACCGGAATGGAAAATCAAGGTTGACGATGACAAAGCGGCAAGCTTCGGGATGAATAAAAACTTTATTGCCAACACTATCAGAACATATTTTTACGGCAACGCCGTTTCTAAATACCGCGAGGGCGGCAAGGAATACGATATCTTTATCAGGCTACAGCCCAAAGACCGCCGGTATTTTGAGGATGTTACAAATGTCTTCGTATCCAATGTCCCGGGCCAGACAATTCCCGTATCCTCCATCGCCAAAATTGATGAGGAATTAGGTCCCATTGAAATAGAACGCAAAAACCAGACCAGAATCGTCAAGGTTGAATCTAATATTTATCAACGCCCCTTAGGCGATATTGCCAAAGATGTGGAAAAAGAAGTCTCTAAGATAGCACTACCTGAAGGTGTCAATATCAAGATTGGCGGGCTTTTTGAAGAACAGCAAAAATCGTTCAGGGATTTGGGATTCCTCCTGCTCCTTAGTATCTTTTTGGTCTATGCCGTGATGGCAAGTCAATTTGAATCACTATTACACCCCTTTATTATCCTATTCTCTGTCCCCTTTGGGTTCAGCGGCGTATTTATTGGATTATTCCTAAGAGGTTATCCTATCAGTATGGTTTCCCTGCTCGGATTGGTCCTGCTCGTCGGTGTTGTGGTCAATAACGCCATTGTTCTGGTGGATTACATAAATCTACTGAGAAGGTCAAAAGATAAAGGCGGTTATGGAATGAATCTTCTTGAGGCAGTCAGAGACGCAGGCATCAGGCGTCTGCGTCCGATTATGATGACCACCCTAACCACGGTCTTCGGACTGCTCCCGATGGCAATACAGACCGGCGAAGGCACTGAATCCTGGCGTCCTCTGGGCACCACCATCCTTGGAGGATTATTGTTCTCTACAATGGTAACCCTTGTTCTGGTACCGGTTATATATGTATTCTTTAACAAAAAATCATCGTCCCGCCCGTAGGCGAGGCGAGCAAGACACCAAGACACAAAGAAAATAACCCATTGATTTCTTTTAATGCCTTTGCGTCTTTGCGGTGAACGAATTCTTATCCGTGTTTATCTGTTTACTCGCAGTTAAACTTCAGTTGTTACTGCGAGTTATCCCGATTTATCGGGAGTAATCTGTGGCTAACCTTTGTGCTATTTGTATCTCCAGAAAAAGATGTCTTGTATATTTCCGCAGTTTATATTCAAACTTATTCTCCGAGATGAAATTGATATGTGAATCGCCGCTACTTGAAAACGGCATAAAATCACCT
>JAZDFP010000089.1:0-2437 GCA_043807745.1 Planctomycetota bacterium | reverse complement strand
GTGGATAAGGCATAATACCCTATATCTAAAATTCTAATGAGTTTTTCCGAAGGTTTTCTTTATAAGTTCTTCATTTGCCCTGCACTTGATTGGTTCTTTTTTCATCCCTAAGCAGAGGTTGCAGGATATGCAGGTGGATTTACCTTCTCCTTTTTTCAGGTGTAAGGGGAAATTCGGGTCGCGGATAAAGGGTCTGCTCATTGCTACCAAATCCATCTTCTTTTCGACCAATACTTTTTCTATTGTTTCACGACTCCTGATTCCGCCGACCAGAATGAGCGGTAATTCAGGATATGTTTTTCTGAATACCTCGGCTTGGGGCAGGAAGTATGCTTCTGTCTCCTGCGTCAATATATCCTTTCTGATGACTTTATCAAAACCAACACCGCCGCTGATTTCCAGCGCATCAGGTTTGGCAGAATTAGAAATAAGATATTTTATGACCTGCAGACTGTCATCAAGTGTCAGACCGTCTTCAATGAAATCCTCACAATTCATCTTGAGCCAGATAGGGAAATCGCTCCCTAATCTTTGGCGGGTCTGTTTGATAATTTCCATCAGGAATCTGGAACGGTTTTCAATTGAGCCGCCCCAGTCATCAGTTCTTTTATTGGTGCGTGGGGAGAGGAATTGAGAGACGAGATAACCGTGCGCCGAATGAATCTGGACGCCGTCAAAGCCAGCTTCACGCGCCCGGTATGCCGCATCAACAAATGATTTGATAGTCTCTTTAATTTCCTTATCAGTTGCTTCCTTAGGCGGATAATCGCCTTTATTGTCCTCGGGGAATACCGAGACCGCTAAGGGATTTATGCCAATCAGGGCACCGGCTGAATAGCGACCGCAATGATTTAACTGGACAAATATTCTTGCATCATATTTGTGAACTATTTTTGTAAGTCTCTGTAATCCTGTGATAAGATTATTATTATCAATAGCCATCATCTGCCAGCCGGAACGGCCCCTAGGGTCAACCGCAGTATAGCCGGTAACAATCGTGCCGACACCGCCTTTGGTTAACAATTCGTAGTAAGATGCTAAATCATCAGTAACCGCACCGTTTTTGTCAACCAGTCGTTCAGCCGTGGCTGAACGCATCAGACGGTTTTTAACTTCTAATTGACCGATTCGTTTTGGTTCAAAGATTATAGACATAAGTTACCTTGCCACAGAGGCACAGAGCACACGGAGATAATTAGATTTTATAAGGAATCCAAGAAAACAAGAGAAAAAAGTCCTGGTTTCTTGGTCTTTTTATAAACTGTTTTTTATTTCTCTGTGAACTCTGTGTCTCTGTGGCTATCTTACTATTTCCCAATAGTCAGCATCAAAATCGTCTTCTGGACGTGGAGCCGGTTTTCTGCCTGGTCCCAGACTACTGAGTTAGGACTGTCAACGATTTCATCGGTGATTTCCTCGCCCCGATGCGCGGGCAGGCAGTGCATTATAATTACATCCTTTTTGGCATTTCTGATGAGTTCAGAATTCAGTTGATAACCTTTGAATGCCTCAAGCCGTTTCTTGTGTTCTTCTTCCTGTCCCATACTGGTCCAGACATCGGTATAAATAACATCGGCGTCTGTTACGGTTGAAACAGGGTTATTTGAGGTTACTAATTTACCCCCACACCAAAGATTTTGGTGTCGGGGTTTACCGCCGGTTTTATTAGCGATTTGATTTGCAAGTCTAATCAATTCCGGATTCATCTCGTAACCTTTGGGCGTAGCCACTTCTATGTATCCACCTGATTTTACCACGGCTAATACCAGCGAATGGGCAACGTTGTTACCATCGCCGATATAGACTATTTTGAGGTTCTTGATAGTTTTCTTATGTTCCCATATCGTGAAGATATCGGCTAATGCCTGGCAGGGATGTTCATAGTCGGACAGGGCATTGATGACGGGAACAGTCGCATATTTAGATAGTTCCACGACATCATTATGAGAGAAGACACGGGCAACGATACCATCAACATAACGGGAAAGGACACGGGCCGTATCTGCAACCGTTTCACCGCGTTTGAGTTGTAATTCATTGGCGCTGAGATAAAGGGCATGTCCGCCTAATTGATACATTGCCACCTCAAATGAGACTCTGGTTCTGGTAGAAGGTTTCTGGAAAATCATTCCTAATGTCTTGCCTTTTAGTTTGTTGGAATGTTTCCTTCTTTTAATAATCCGTGTGGTTTTCAGGATATATTGGATTTCTTCCGGAGAGAGGTCGTTGATGGATAATAAACCTCTTCCTTTTAGGTTGAATTTATTCGGCATATCATATTCCTTTCTGTTATCCACTGGTTATTGAGACATCTTCAATACAGAGGTAAGGTAAAAGATAATTAAAGACCTTTTTCCGTTCTTTAGATATAGCGGAGATACGGAAGAGTGAATCAAAGATATTGCCGGCAATCAGGGTTCCCATTAATGGTTTTACA
>JAZDFP010000088.1:0-18574 GCA_043807745.1 Planctomycetota bacterium | reverse complement strand
GTGGATAAGGCATAATACCCTATATCTAAAATTCTAATGAGTTTTTCCGAAGGTTTTCTTTATAAGTTCTTCATTTGCCCTGCACTTGATTGGTTCTTTTTTCATCCCTAAGCAGAGGTTGCAGGATATGCAGGTGGATTTCTTTTCGCCTTTTTTCAGGTGTAATGGGAAATTCGGGTCGCGGATAAATGGTCTGCTCATTGCTACTAAATCCATCTTCTTTTCGCCTAATACTTTTTCTATTATTTCCCGGCTCCTGATTCCGCCGACCAGAATGAGCGGTAATTCAGGATATGTTTTTCTGAATACCTCGGCTTGGGGCAGGAAGTATGCTTCTGCCTCCTGCGTCAATATATCCTTTCTGATGACCTTATCAAAACCAACCCCGCCGCTGATTTCCAAAGCATCAGGTAAAACATTATTTAATTTGAGATATTTTATGACCTGAATGCTGTCATCAAGTGTCAGACTGTCTTCAATGGAATCTTCGCAATTCATTTTTATCCATATAGGAAAATCGTTTCCTAATCTCTGCCGAGTCTGTTTAATGATTTCCATCAGGAATCTTGAACGGTTTTCAATTGAGCCGCCCCAGTCATTAGTTCGTTTATTAGTGCGTGGAGAAAGGAATTGAGAGACTAAATAACCGTGAGCCGAATGAATCTGAACCCCGTCAAAGCCGGCTTCACGCGCCCGGTATGCCGCATCTACAAATGATTTGATAACCTCTTTGATTTCCTTATCAGTTGCTTCCTTAGGCGGATAATCACCTTTATTGTCCTCGGGGAATACCGAGACCGCTAATGGGTTTGTGCCAATCAGGGCACCGGCAGAATAGCGTCCGCAATGATTTAACTGGATAAATACTCTTGCATCATATTTGTGAACTATTTTTGTAAGTCTCTGTAATCCTGTGATAAGATTATTATTGTCAATAGACATCATCTGCCAGCCGGAGCGTCCGCGCGGGTCAACCGCAGTATAGCCGGTAACAATCGTGCCGACATCACCGGCGGCTAATAGTTTATAGTAAGATATTAAATCATCGGTAACAGCACCGCTTTTATCAACCAGTCGTTCAGCCGTGGCTGAGCGCATCAGACGGTTTTTGACTTCTAATTGACCGATTCGTTTTGGTTCAAAGATTATAGACATAATTTAGCCACAGACCTGCCTGCCGTCAGGCAGGTTATACAGATTAAATTAACAGGGAAAAATACTAAACACGAACTACACGAATAAATACGAAACCACAGATTCACACAGATTAACAGAAATCGCGAATAATACTTGCCAATCCATAACTATCTTTTCTTTTTCTTTAATTGAAGATGGGTAGTAATGCAGTAATATTATTAATCACATGAACCAACATACAAGCCTCAACCCCTTTACGCCGCATAAGCCAGCCGATAATTATGCCCAAGAGCAAAACCTGCACAAACTTGATCCACTCCGGATTAACCATACCTGCATGTCCGAATGACCAGATAATTGAACTAATAAAAATGGCCAGAAAACCACGACTGTCGAATTTCCGGAACCAGTAACCAAGCACCGTAAGAAGGAATAAACGCATGCTAACCTCTTCAAAGATGCCGTGGAAAAACCCCAGCCCGAATATATAGCCCACGTATGAGCTACCAAGAAAATCCATCATTCCCTTATAATCCTGGGAATAAGTAGGCTTAATGATTTTAGTCATAGCTAAATTTATGGCCAGAATCACAAGCGTGGCTAAAAGCACAGATTTCCAGGGGAAGGCTTGGAGGGATTTTTTAATGCCTGTAAAGTTAAATGTAAAAGAATCAAGCACCGGGAAATGAGGCAGATTTTGTTGCTCACACAAACGCCGGCCCAGCGCGATAAAAGGTATCGCTGTAATTAGAAAAAATATATCCATGAGTAGCATGGTGCCAAGCCCAATTAATGATTTCTCGTCTAGTGTTGTTCTATCGCCGCCCAGTGCATAGCCGCCAATACTTACAAACAGAAAAATAATGAGCGGGATGGTGACGATTAAGATAGTCTTAAATGCCTTTTTGGAGTCAGGCCATCGGATAAAGAAGAATACGGTCGCGATAATGAACGCAACGATGATAATGGTTAAATAGAGACAGCCCGCGATCATAGACCACATATAATTATCCTCCTTTTATATTGGATTTAATCTATGGCTTTATTTACCTGCTAATAGGAGCATCAAAATCGCTTTCTGAATGTGGAGCCGGTTTTCTGCCTGGTCCCAGACGACTGAGTTAGGACTGTCAACGACTTCATCCGTGATTTCCTCGCCCCGATGCGCTGGCAGGCAGTGCATTATAATTACATCCTTTTTGGCATTTTTGATGAGTTCAGAATTCAGTTGATAACCTTTGAATGCCTTGGCGCGTGTGGCGCCATGTTCTTCTTCCTGTCCCATACTGGTCCAGACATCGGTATAAATAACATCGGCGCCTGTTGCGGTTGAAACAGGATTATTTGAGATTACTAATTTGCCTCCGGTTTTATTAGCGATTTGATTTGCAAGTCTGACCAGTTCAGGATTCATCTCGTAACCTTTGGGAGTAGCCACTTCTATGTAACCGCCTGATTTTACCACGGCTAATACCAGCGAATGAGCCACATTATTACCATCACCGATATAGACTATTTTGAGGTTCTTGATAGTTTTCTTATGTTCCCATATCGTGAAGATATCGGCTAATGCCTGGCAGGGATGTTCATAATCGGACAGGGCATTGATGACGGGAACGGTGGCATATTTAGATAGTTCTACGACATCATTATGAGAGAAGACACGGGCAACGATACCATCAACATAGCGTGAAAGAACCCGTGCGGTATCGGCAACCGTTTCACCGCGTTTGAGTTGTAATTCATTGGCGCTGAGATAAAGGGCATGTCCGCCTAATTGATACATTGCCACCTCAAATGAGACTCTGGTTCGGGTAGAAGGTTTCTGGAAAATCATTCCTAATGTCTTGCCTTTTAGTTTGTTGGAATGTTTCCTTCTTTTAATAATCCGTGTGGTTTTCAGGATATATTGGATTTCTTCAGGAGAGAGGCCGTTGATGGATAATAAACTTCTTCCTTTTAGATTGAATTTATTCGGCATATTATATTCCTTTCTGTTATCCACTGGTTATTGAAACATCTTCAATACAGAGGTAAGGTAAAAGATAATTAAAGACCTTTTTCCGTTCTTTAGATATAGCGGAGATACGGGAGAGTGAATCAAAAATATTGCCGGCAATCAGGGTTTCCATTAATGGTTTTACAATCTGACCGTTTTTTATGAGGTATCCGCCTTTTACGACACCTGAGAAATCTCCGCTTACCGGGTCGGGAACCCCTGAAAAGGAGCCTACTAACACGCCTTCCTTTATATTATGTATTATTTCTTCTTTAGTTCGGCTACCTTCTTTAATAGTGATATTAGTAACATCTATTGTCGGAAGAGAGCGGGGTGAACCACTGGCGTTACCGGTAGAACCGGTGTTATCCTTTTTAGCCGTATAAGTATTATAAAGATAAGAAGAAAGAGTTCCATTTTTAATAATAGATAGCGGTTTATGAGGGAGACCTTCTCTATCAAAGGCGCTGGTACTTAAACCTCCTTCAAGTAACCCGTTGTCTTCAATGGTAATAGTTTCTGCGGCAACCTTCTTGCCGAGTTTACCTGCAAATTTGCTCACGCCTTTCTGGACATTGTTGGCATTTACGGAGAAGATAATGGGATAAAGAAAAGAGATTGCTGCCATCGGGCTTAAGAGAATTTGTCCTTTGAAACTTTCTCCCTTACTTGCTCCCAGAGAACCGACTGCATTTTCGGCAAACTCTTTAGCTATAGATTCAACGTTTATTTCATCAAGCATTCGTGTTCCGTCAAACTGGAAATCAAAACCGGAAACGTTGCTTCCGTCAATTGCCATTCCCATAATATAATAAATGAAACCGCTTGATAATTCTTCTAACTGTATGCCTTTTGAGTTAACAATGGTTTGTTTTCCCACATTGGCACTAAAGATGCCGCTCTCCACACTAACTCTTCGGTCAAATTCCTTAGCGGTTTTAAGCATCTGGATGACTAATTTTAATGCATCTGCAATACCAAACTCCTGGCTTTTGGGGTCATAGATTTTTGTTACATTTGGAATCTGTCCAGGTTCAGGAATTCCATTATATTCATCACGTGGACTTTTGTTAGCAAGACTTATGGCGTTGTGAATCGCCTCATCTATTTTATCCGGTGTAAGCATATTTACTGAGGCGAAGCCAAGAGACTTATTTTTAAAGACTCGTATACCGATACTATTTTCCTGTTGGCTTATAGCACGATGGATATCGTTATTCTGTAATGCCACCTCTATTTTCTTTGAATTCTCGGCGTATATTTCAACCTCATCCGCGCCTGATTTCTTTGCCTTATTGCACGTCTGCTTACATATCTCTAATAATTCTTCCATATTATTTTTGTCTCCCTCCGATAATTACCTGGCATCTCAGATAAGGACCGCCTCCGTCTACCTTAGCAAGTTGTCCTTTACTACAATAACCTGTTCCCATATCCCATTTAAACCGGTTTCCTACCGCATCCACACTTTTGAGCACATCAAAAGCCTGACCGGAGATAGTTATACCTCTAAGAAGTTTTCCTATTTTACCATTCGTTATTTCATATGCCTGTTGGATTCCGAACATAAATTCGGCATTAGAATCTGCCTGACCGCCTACTGCACCTTTGAGAAAATAACCGTGTTTTATTCCGGCAACCATTTCCTCAAATTCTGATTGACCCGGCTCAATATAAGTGTTTCTCATCCGGATGATTGGTTCATTGGAATACTCAAAGGCACGCGCATTACCTGTTGGCTCTACATTAAATAAAGCGGCTGTTTCTCTATTGTGAAGATACGACCGTAAAATACCATGTTCTATAATCACCACCTTTTTGGCAGAAACTCCTTCATCATCCACTAAGACGGTTCCTGCAGCATCAGGTTCAATCTCGGAATACCCACTATCGCAGAGGGTGACCAGTTCACTGGCGACCTGTTCTCCGATTTTATCTTTGGTAATTGCTCCTGCCTGAACGAAATCCGCTTCCACAGTATGACCAATCGCTTCATGAACCAAAAGCCCGACAACTGCCGGGTCTAAGATAACAGTAGCCTTTCCACCTGGCGGGTATTCAGCCTGAAGAAGGTCTATGGCTGTTTGTGCGGATTTGTCAGCCATCTCCTTTGGTTTCTTGTTTCTAAAAAGGGCATCCCAGCCGCCAGTAACTCCCGTAGATTCACCGGCGCCGGTTAGTTCTCCATTTTTTGCGGCGATAGCAGAAACTTTAAACTCCGGCTTCATGTCAATAATATGTGTCCTTGCTCCGTCGCTTGTTAGGATATACTTTTCATCTAAGAGTTCAGAATAGGCACAACTTGCCGATTGTATTAATGGCGATGATTTTCTTACCATCTTTTCGGTATCAAGCACTAAGGTGAGTTTTTCTTCAAGGGTATGATTGTGTAAATCATCTCCAATCTGAGGTGCAAACTTTCCTTGAGCCAGATTTGTTTTAGGGATGGGTTTTATCTTATCCTTTTTATAAGAACCCAATATCTGAGCAGATTTTTCAGATTCCTGCAAAGTATACAATAGGTCTTTTAAGGTGAGTTTGGAAGTGCTGCTGAATCCCCAGGCGCCGTTTAATAGAACCCTTATTCCTACACCTGAGTAAATATTAGAACTAATATTTTCCAGTTCACCTTTACGAACCGAAATCGTATTCCTCAGCCGATGATGGTATCTGATTTCTGTCCATGATTTTGCTTCTTTTAGAACTTTCTCAAGTAATTCAAACATTTTATCTGTGTTTTATAGGGATTAACTATATTTAGAAAAAATAAGCATTTTTAACTTGCCGTAATAACGGATTCACTATCAAAATCAAGTAATAAATTCCCTTCATCTTCGGTTTTCTTAATATCGGAAATGATGGTTGTGCCGGTGCGTTGCTCCATCGCTTCGGCGAGATTCTCAGGAGACGTTATAATGACCTTGCCGTCAACCTTGGAGAGATAATTTATGGCGGCTTCTATCTTGGGTTTCATACTGCCGCTGCCAAACTGGTTTCCTTCCAGATATTTTTTTGCCTGTGTGATAGTCATTCTTATAATTCCCTGTTGATTGGGTTTACCGTAATTGATATAGACTTTCGGAACGGTGGTAAGTATTATAAATACGCTTGCCTTGATTTCCATAGCGAGGATACTTGAAGCGAGGTCTTTATCAATCACGGCTTCAATGCCTTCGTAATCATCGTTATCTTTTCGTTTATAAATGGGAATCCCGCCACCGCCTACGGCAATAACGATATGACCGCTCTGGGCCAATTCTTTAATCATTATTCTCTGGATAATCTTGACCGGCTGGGGCGAAGGAACGACTCTTCTGAATCCGCGGCCGCTGTCTTCAAACATCACCCATTTCTTTTCCTTCTGCAATATCTCAGCTTTCTCTTTGGTGTAAAAAGGTCCGACCGGTTTGCTCGGATTGGAAAAAGCCTTGTCGTTGCTTTCAACCACAACCTGGGTTATCATTGTTACTACATAACGTTTTATGTTATTTTTCCTGAGTTCATTAAGAATTGTCTGTTGAAAGATATAGCCGAGACTGCCTTGTGTTTCAGAAACGCAGACATCAAGAGGCATTGCCGGAACGATATTAGCGGCTGATTCGTGTTGTATTAATGTATTGCCTACTTGAGGACCGTTACCGTGGGTAATAACCATCTGCCAATCGCTTTTGATGAGGGGCAGTAGATAATTAAATGTTTCAGCGGCATTTCGCTCCAATTCCTGAATTGTGCCTTTTTCACCGGTCTTCAAAAGGGCATTGCCACCTAATGCGATAACGGCTAATTTCTTCATATTAATAAATTAAGTAAATAGATTAAGCTGATGAAACTGATTTTCTTGCAGGTAATTGTTCTGTTAAATCAGTTTACTATTAATGATAGAAAATTTATTGTTATATAGTTTATAAGCATGCTGTCAAAGAATATCTGATATGAAAAATAGCGTTGATAATTTTATTCTTTTTATGGATGATTTGGATAAAATAAAACCTTATATTTTTTTGATTGTATAGGAAATTATATTAGGTTCTTCCTCACCCATTTTCTCCCCCGATGAGAGAGGAGACCCGCCTGCCGGCGAGGCAGGAAGGTGAGGGGTTAAATCTTCCCAACTCTGATGTAAGCCTGGTAAAGTCTCTGAATTTGTGAGGATTTTTATTCGTGCGGTGGCACAATCTTCTGTCTTACGTCCCCTGAGTTAATCTCTTACGACCCCTCGGCTGATAAAGATGTATCTCTGGACTTGAATAATCGCGTCTCTCTATCCAAAAACCCAGAGCAGATGAATCTTCTGCTTTGTTTCGTGAGGTTATATCTCATGATATGTTGAATCTTCTCTACCTGAAAGCGTCCCCGAATCTTACATATCCTGAAGACAAAAAATATTGTTCCTGAACCTAAACAGCAAGGGCAGAGGATTTTTCTGCTTCTGGTTCTGAAATATAATGATACCCCCTGTTGGCTTAACAAATAGATTGAGTTGCCCCAAAAGATAGGTTTAGTTGGATTAAATGCTATATTTGGTGGGCTAAAGTCCACGGGGTAGGGGGATACACTACCCCCCGCCCTTGACAAACCAATAATTCCTTATAATAACCTCTTGTTTTATAAAGAGTTATAACAAGCAAAATTCGGGCTCATAATAATTGACCATCAGGTTGGTAGAAGGTAAAATAGCTCGGTATGATAGATTATGCCCGGTTAATGCCGGAACTGTATTGGAAAGTGGTATCCAATGAACGGAAAAGTTTATTCATGTTATGGTGTCTGCGATTTACCAGAAGGGTGGTTGTCTGCCCGAGATGTCATCGTGATATTTGCGGTCAATCTCGCGCCAGCCTCCTGGCCTGCGAGATGCAGAATCTGAGACGTTATTGGTGTCCGGGATGTCATTATCGTTTCTCTGATTTTTCAGGGACTTTTTTATCTTCTAATAAATTACCATGGTCAAAGGTTATTGTGGCGGTTTATCTTTTTATCTCAGGGAAAACAGCCCGTCAGAGCGCAAAATTATTGAGGATAAACTATAAGTCAGCCCACGCGCTCTTCCATAAAATCAGGTTAGCCATTTCCGCCAGATACCGACCTAAAACCTCTTTTATCCACTATGACGAAAAGACCGATACGATAAATTTCAGATGGAAATGTCCCAGATATATCAAGGGTAAACTCGGCGTTCATCGTCATATCGCGACTGGGAATAAACCCTTATACCTCAAGGAACAAGAATACAAATATTATAGACAGGGCGGTGTTTTAGAAGAATTACTCCGGTATTTATTAACCCCGCCTGCTCCGTTTAGTGGCAGTGCTTTTACTGCCAGTTATAAGGGGCAGTAATTCGCTACTGCAAAGAGCCAAACTCCTTGACGGATTTAGAATATTATTTATTTTTTCCTTGACAATATATGAATTATATAAACAATGGGTATAAATGATTTTGTTGGTTCTTATACTATTTATTTTATTTCCGATTTGTTCTGCTTCCGCAGAGACACTGGTTTCTCCAACTAATCTTTCTTCTCCTGCCGAATTCCAAGTCTTTGATACACCTGATGATAGCAGCGGTAATATTTCCCTTAGTTGGAAGGCGATGACTGGCGAGAATGACAGTATTTTCTATGTAATTTACGTTGGTAAAAATGCAGAAGGTTCGGTTGATACCGAATTATGTCGTTTTCCCTCTACTCAAAGATGGAAATCAGACAAGCATTGGCCATTCTGGGTGAGCGGTAAAAAAGAAGGATATCATTATGTAGAGACTCTGGAAGAGTTTAATCAACTAAAGAAGGATTTGGGTGATGTCAACAATGCGATTAAACAGGCAAAGAAGGATAACAAAGATTACAAGGAATTAGAAACTAAAAAGGCTGTTCTTCAAAAAGGGATAGAGATATTTAATAAAGATGGAACACTGATTAAAGAAACATTTTATTATTTTAAGGTGGGCGTTTTATACAATAATGAGATTGTGGCGCTCACTTCTGCTATGGGTGGACAGGCTAAAAATAACTGGTTTAATTTCTCGCGACTCAATAATTTTCTGCTGATGATATTCTTTTGTGGTCTGGTGTTATGGTTTATCAGCCATGCCAAAAAGAACCAGAATCTGTTCCTGCGTCGGATTACCGGTCTGGATGCTGTTGAAGAAGCAGTCGGGCGGGCAACGGAAATGGGACGTTCTATCTTTTACCTGACAGGTATTACCGATATGAGTGATATTGCTTGTATTTGTGCCACAGTAATTTTAGGCAAGGTTTCCGAGAAGATTGCTCAATACGATACCCAGATAAAAATTCCCCACCGTGACCCGATTGTTCTGACCGTCTGCCAGGAAATTGTTAGGGAATCATACACCAAAGCCGGACGTCCTGATGCCTATAAAGAAGATTGTAACTTTTATGTCACCGGTGACCAATTTGCTTATACCTCAGCAGTTAACGGAATGATGATGCGAGAAAAACCGGCGGCTATTTTCTTTATGGGCAGTTATATGGCTGAAGCATTACTGCTGACAGAGTGCGGTTCATCCACAGGCGCTATTCAGATTGCGGGGAGCGATTCTACAGACCAATTGCCTTTTTTTATAACTACCTGCGATTATACCTTGATTGGTGAAGAGTTCTACGCAGCATCTGCCTATCTTTCCCGCCAGCCCGTATTAGTAGGAACTCTCAAGGCACAGGATATCGGCAAGGTATTTATACTTACAGCACTGGTTTTAGGGACAACCTTTGCCACCTTATATATGCCGAAAATACTGGATTTGATTAAGGATTTTTCTTGAAACGGAAAGGGATTTAGATGGCGACTCTTAAGAAATGGTTACCTTTAATCGTTGTTTTTATAACAGGTGTATTTTTTGCAATCCAATATTATATCCCGCATTCTTTCACTGATACAATCTTAAAAGATACAGCCGTATGGATGAGGATTATTGGTGCCTTTGCAATGGGGCTTGGGATAGTCAGTCTTTTCCATTTGCATATTTACAAAATAAAGCGCAAAGCACCGGCTTGGGGATTCAGTATTGTTGTATTTGTTGCTTTATTCGGTATGGTTGCGGCTGGTATTTATTGCGCTAGTTTAGAAATCAATACAGCCACGGGGAAATTGACTATTTATGGTTGGCTTTTCCAGAATTTAATGGTCCCGCTTCAGAGCACGATGTTTTCTATCCTGGCTTTTTTTATCGCTTCTGCGGCATTCAAGGCTTTCAGGGCAAAGACGAAAGAAGCAACGATTCTTTTAATTGCTGCAATTATTGTAATGTTCGGTCGGGTGCCGATGGGTGAATGGGTTTGGCAACAGATTCCTACTTTCCAAATAGGCGGAATGTCAATGCCACCCACTATAGGTGAAATTACCGGCTGGATAATGAGAGTTCCTAATATGGCGGCTCAAGGAGGGATTGCTTTAGGTATATATCTTGGGATAATTGCTATGTCCTTAAAGATTATTTTTGGTATTGAAAGGGCATATATGGGCGGAGGTAAATAACTCGCCCCGTTAGAAACGGGGTATATTAGGGAGAAAAACAGTGCAAGATATGACAACTAACAATAAGGGCGTTTCTAACGGGGCAAATTCACTTTTCCAGAAATTAGTTAATTTGGACCGGCGCATTATTTTCATATTGGTTTCTTTAGCGGTGATTATTCCGTTACTTTATCCTCTTTTCATAAAGGTTAAGGTTACTCCTGAAGTTAAAAGTGTCTATGACACGATAGAAAATCTACCGCCGCGTTCGGTAGTATTGATGGCGCTGGATTTTGACCCGGCTTCCAAGCCGGAACTTTATCCTATGGCAGAAGCCATTCTGCGACACGCCTTTAGAAAAGATTTACGCATTATTGGAATGACCCACTGGGCAACCGGTGCCGGATTGGGTGAAAAAGTTTTTTCAGATATCGCCAGAGAAACAGGTAAAGAATATGGTAAAGATTATGTTTATTTAGGTTGGAAGGTAGGCATGTTTGCCGTAATTATCGGAATGGGTGAGGATGGGATAGTAAAAACATTTCCTAAAGACCATTATGGAAAAGAAACCGCTAATATGCCTGTATTAGAGAATGTAGCATACTTAAAAAACATAGATTATTTAGTAGAATTAGCCGCTGGTAACACCATCGGATATTGGTATCTTTATGGTCGGCTAAAATACAAATTCAAGATGGGTGGAGGATGCACTGGTGTAATGGCGGCAAGTTGGTATAATCTGCTAAAAATAGATTGGATTAATGGCTTTTTGGGTGGCTTAAGAGGAGCTGCTGAATATGAAGAATTGATTGGTAAAAAAGAGCGGGCTACTAAGGGTATGGATGCCCAGTCTGTTACCCATATGCTTATTATAATGATGATTATTGTTAGTAATATTCTATTCTTTATCCAAAAAGGTAGGAGCAAATAATGGATAGTTCAGTCGTATTAGGTGGTTGGATTGCAGCTGGTTTGACCTTGTTTATGTATAGTTTCCTTTATAAGGATAATCTGTTCTACAGATTTGGCGAACATCTTTATCTCGGCATATCAGTAGGTTATATTCTTATCAGGGTAATATATAATAATTTTATTAATGACTTTTATAAATCATTAGTAGATGGTAATTACATATTGATTATTCCTGCGATACTGGGATTATCACTTTATACCAGATTTTTTTCCAAAATTGCATGGATTAGCAGGATTACTTTCGCATTCATTATGGGTTTCGGGGCAGGGCTTGGTATTCCTCGGACAATTTCAGGCGGTATTTTTAAACAATTAGAAGGAATTATTGCCCCATTAATAAGTGCAAATAATACTTTTACTTTTAGCAATTTTAATTCACTTTTGATTATTATCGGCGTATGCAGTGTTCTGATTTATTTCTTATTTTCCGTAGAACATAAAGGAGTTATTAACGGGATTTCACGTATTGGTATTTATTTTGTAATGGTTGCATTCGGTGCCTCATTCGGTTATACGGTAATGGGGCGAATGTCATTGCTTATCGGACGCTGTTATGATTTGATAGAATTTGCCACACCTAAATATTATTATTCTACTATTGTCTTATTAATCCTGATGATATTAATTCTGGCATTTTACGAGATGGTGTTGAAAAAGGAAGAATCTCAAAAAGTTAATGTATAATTTGGATAATATATTTAGGTTATTTATCATAGTTCTAACAATAATAATCTCTTCATTATTTGCTTCAGCTCAAGACCAGAATAAAGCACAATTATCTCCGCCGCAGGAATTCACCGCCTTTGATACGCCTAATGACGCCGGTAAAAGTATATCTTTGACTTGGCGGGTATCAGAGAATGATAGAGAAGGAGTGTATTATATAATTTCCGTTGCCCTGGCGCCTGATGGTCCATGGAAAGAAGTAGAAAAAGTTCTTTCAACCATAGGTTTTAAATCCGATGCTCCACAATATTTTGGGTTAAATGATTCTAATAAATTATGGCATTTTTATGAAGTAACTGGAATCAAAAAAGACATTACTGATGATAATCCTATTCCTATAACAACAACAACCTATTTCAAATTAGCCGTTACAGAAGGGATAAATACTGTAGAATTTCCTAATATTGTTTCTGCTACTCCTAAAGGCAACTGGTTTGACACTTCTAAGATTAATATCCTTATTTTTGTAATTATTTTTTCCTTTCTGATTATGTTTTTTATTAGTCTGGCTCGTAAAAATCCAAATCTATTTATCAGGCATATCCCGGGTCTGGATGCAATAGAGGAAACTATCGGTAGGGCAACCGAGATGGGCAAACCCATACTTTATCTTAATGGTCTTTATGATATGTCATCGCTTTCTACTATTGCCGCAACGAGTATTCTGGCAAAAGTAGCGCGTAAGGTGGCTAACTATGATTCACAGATAAAAGTTCCTTGCTACGACCCGATAGTGATGTCGGTCTGTCAGGAAGTAGTGCGTGAAGCATATATTGAAGCAGGTCGCCCGGATGCCTTCAAAGAAGACAACATTTTCTTTGTTAGTAGTGATCAGTTTGCTTATGCAGCGGCGGTAGATGGAATAATTGTTCGTCACAAACCGGCTGCCAATCTTTATATGGGTTATTATTTTGCCGAGGCACTGCTTATAGCCGAGACAGGTGCAGCCACAGGCGCAATGCAGATTGCCGGGACTGATGCTATTACCCAACTCCCATTTTTTATTACTACCTGTGATTATACCTTAATGGGTGAAGAATTATATGCCGCATCTGCTTATCTCTCACGTGAGCCATTACAGCTTGGTTCGCTTAAAGGACAGGATTATAGTAAGGCTTTTATTATTGTGGTGCTTATAATCGGCACAATATTAAGCACAGCCGGAGTTAATTACATAGTTAATATATTTAGGACATTTTGATAATTTATGGTTAAACGACAACTTCCGCTTATTCTCGCCTTTATAATGGGGGTTTTATTTATTATTCAGTTCTTTGTTCCTCATCAATGGTCTCAAGATATGAGGGGATGGGTAAATAAATGGATAATGATTATATGGGGTATTTCATTACTTTTAGGTATTGGCAGCCTGTTACATTTCCATTATAATCAGATTAAGCGTTTAACAGCCGGCTGGGGATTTAGCGTGGTTATGTTCATCGCCTTTATTATCAGCGTGATAGCTGGTTTTTTACCTTCTGTTATAAATTGGTTTCTATCGCCTTCTGCATCAACCGAACCTGCAACATGGCTTGGGCTTCCACTAATAAAAGGTCTTGAAGAAGGGTCACTATTAGACTGGATTTTCAAATATGGTATAACACCTCTTTCAGCAACGATGTTTTCTATTATCGGATTTTTTATTGCCTCCGCCGCATTCAGAGTATTCAGGGCTCGCAGTTGGGAAGCCACACTGCTTTTATTATCCGGCGTTATCATTATGCTTGGTCAGACACCTTTAGGCGGAATGATTTGGCAGGGCATACCGGATATTATGACTTGGATTTTAGGTATTCCCAATACAGCAGCGAAAAGAGCTATTGTATTCGGTATTGCTTTAGGGTCTATTGCATTCTCATTAAGGATTATTTTTGGTATTGAACGCGCATATTTAGGCGGCGGTAAGGATTAAGTTATGACTAAAGAACTAAAATTTAATATCACGCGCTGGATTATTTTTATTCTGGTGACGTTAGCCATTATTATTCCGGTTATTATCGGAGAAAGAATAAAATTACCGGATACATCATCACGTGTAGTGAAAAATATCTATGACCATATTGAATCACTTTCACCTAATTCACCCATAATACTTTCTGTTGATTTTGACCCTTCATCTGATGAAGAATTGAGACCGATGACAATGGCGATTCTGAGACATGCTTTCAGAAAAAACTTACGGGTTATTGGAATGACCATTTGGAGTCCACAATCACCTGGGATAATGGTAGATATCTTTACTAAGGTAGCTAAGGAAACAAATAAACAAGATGGTATTGATTATGCACTTATGCCTTTTAAACCGGGTCCTATGTCGGTTATTTTGAATTTAAGTCAAGATATATTTTTTACTTATCCAAAAGATCATAAAGGTAACTCTACCAAAGAGTTAACCGCACTCAAAGGTATAAAAACTCTTAAGGATATGAAATATGCAATGTGTATTTCGGCCGGTAATGCCGTTGATACTTGGATTGTCTTCGGTAAAGAAGCAGGTAAGATGCCGTTAGGTGCCGGTTGTACCGCAGTTATGGCTACTGATTATTACCCCTACCTTCAATCAAAACAGCTGATTGGATTAGTGGGTGGTTTAGGTGCTGCATCACAGTATGAAACGTTGATTCAACACAAAGGAACTGCTACCGAGAATATGAAACCACAGACTGTAGTTCATTCTTTGATTATTTTGCTTATAATTGCGGGCAATATTATTTATTTTGTTAAACGCAAAAAATCTTAAATATGACGACATCAATTACAACAATACAAGTTATTGAAGTCTGGCTGGCAGTTGGTTTTACCCTGATGATGTATAGTTTCCTTTATAAGGATAACCCCCTGTTCAAATTAGGGGAATATATTTATGTAGGAATAACAGCTGGTTATTATTTGTGTTACGCATGGTATATAGTTGTTTGGCCAGATTTAATTAAACCTCTTTACCGTACCGTGATTGCTACCTTCGGTGCAAAACTGGATAAACCATTAGAATCTTATGAGACACTCTGGCTTGTACTTCCTTTAATATTCAGTGTATTAATGCTTACTCGTTTCTCAGCCAAAATTGGTTGGCTTTCTCGTTACACATTCGCATTTATTACAGGTGCAGTTTCGGGAATGGCTATTCCATATGCTATTTCCGCTAATATATTCAAACAGATGGTCCCGACACTTCAGCCGCTATGGGGTAATGGTATGTCAATAGGACAGACTTTGAATGTTCTAATCATTCTTATAGGCGTCATTGCAGTCCTTATTTATTTTTTCTTTTCAGTAGAGCATAAAGGTGTTGTCAACACTATTGCCCGACTTGGTATATTCTATATGATGGTTTCATTCGGGGCTGCATTTGGTTATACGGTGATGGCAAGAGAATCGCTTGCTATCGGACGCATTACCAAACTCGTTAAATGGGCTTCTGCTGATTATGGCCATGCTTCAATTATACTATTGATTGTTGTAACTATTCTTATAATACTTTGGGAGATATTGAGAAAGAAAACAAAACCTGAGATAAATCCGAATTAACACACCTCTTATCAGGCTGTGTAAAAAGTCCCTCATTCTGAACGGAGCGTAGCGGAATGGAGAATCTTAATTTTATGCGTTAAGGTATAGATTCTTCGGCTAACGTCTCAGAATGACACTTTTGGGACAGCCCGTATAGAGAATAAAGAAATTTAGTTATGCCTAATAAGATTCTGATATGTATAGTCGTAATAGTTGTCTTGGTAATTATTGGAGTTCTGGGAATATCCTATTACTATCAGGCAATTGTGCCCCATCAGAATATACAGATTATTCCTCAACCGCCAACGAATCCTTTCCCATCAATTTCTTTAACTAACACTTCTGAAGCGCCTATTACTAAAACTATGGGTGCCGAAGAACAACTGGATTTAGAGTTTCAACTGAAACGTAGTGTTGTTATTCCGAAATTCAAATCTGCTGTTATCTTAAATACCTTGACTAATACAGAAAAGGGATACCAAGAAGGAAGTTTTCTGGATTCTCAAAAATACGGTCGCTGGACTATTTTCAATATCGTTGCTGATGAAGTTACTTTGCATCAGTATCATTCTGATGGTTCCGTAGCTAAAGAATATATACTAAAATCAACTGAAAAATCTAATAATCAGAAACCATCCGGTATTTTACGTTCTTTTAAACCGGGCGAAAAAAAGGTTGAGCCGATAAAAAATGATGGTTTCACTATTCCTACGCCAGCTGATATAGATAAAGTAATCAATGGTACATCTATTAATGCTGTGATAGATCTTATTCGTTTGATTCCAGATACGTTAATCAAATCATTTGTTAATACCCTTCCACAAGATTATGTCCGTAATAAATTAGAAGAAGGTTTTGGGGTAGCCATATCAGAAGAAACCTTTAAAAATTATAAACCGGCAGAAATAGTTCTTATTCTTCGTAAAGTTGTCGATGATTTTGCGCCCAAAGGAGAAAAATCATTATTTTTTTCATTGCAAGTCAATCCTGATAATAGCCCTGTTTCACCAACCAGTACTTTTACAACTGATACAAAAAAGATATATGCCTGCTTTAAAAACGAAGGCGTTCTGGCAAAACTTGATAGGATTATTATTAAATGGACTAATCAGACTAACAAGAATATACTTGATTGGAGTGCATTTATGTTAAATTCGGACGCTAATTATAATTATATCTTTATAAAACGAGGGGATTGGGATACTGGTAAATATCTGGTTTCTATTTATAAACAAATCCAGGATGTTGAGCCTGTTGCCTGCGGTGAATTTGAAATAAAATAGGCAATTGAATTGATAAATAAAGGCATATTAGAAATGATATAACAGAGTTTGTCTAAAAACTCAGATTTTTATCGCGAGATATACAATATGTTGTGTTACTCCTCAATGATTAATACTACTAATAGATGACTGTTTTAGTTTTTAGACACGTTCTGCACACCTGCCACACGCTGGGAGACCACAAAAAGATTAATCCGGAAAGAAATTTAGGATTGACTATAAAGCAGAGATTTTCGCATATTAGAAAACATGGAGGATGTTATAACTGACACCCTCCCTTTTTATTTATAATGGAGTTTCTAAAATTGTTGTAAAAATCATCAGAAGATTGAATCGGTAGTCACCATACTAAACACGGAAATTAGTAGACAAAATTGCCTGAATGTGGCTTAATGTAAAGCACAAATGGTTTTAATAATAAAAATGAGAAACGTTATAGTTAAACTGAAAAACATTGTTTCAAGTTTATTTTGACCGATAAAGTGTTTTCGCTGATTGGATAATTTGATCTGACTAAAATGGATAAAATTCCTTTAATTTCAATAATAATTCCAGCTTATAATAGGGGACATCTATTAAAAAGAACTATTGAGAGTGTTTTAACCCAAACATTCCATGATTTTGAATTGATTATTGTTGATGATGGTTCGACTGATGATACTAAAGAAGTCGTTGGAAATCTCCAAAAAAGAGATTCAAGAATAAAATATATTTGGCAGAAAAATTCTGGTGCCCCGGCCAGACCGAAAAATACCGGCATTAAAAACTCAAAGGGGGAATTCATTGCTTTTTTAGATGACGATGACGAATGGCTGTCTCAAAAATTAGAAAAACAAATCCAATTATTCCGGAACTCTCAAAAGAGGAATCTCGGGTTTATTGGTTGTAATGCTTTCATTGTAAATGGAAAAAACAATAAGACCCAAGAGTATATCACACCTCGATATAAGAATATATTTAGGAAACTTTTGGAATCCGATTTTATTTGGAGTTCCAGTAGCATAATAATTAAAAGGAAGGTTTTTGATGATATCGGATTGTTTGATGAAAGATTAAAAATGGCGGATGATTGGGATATGTGGATAAGAATTGCCCGGAAATATGATTTTGATTTTGTGCCCGAACCGTTACTTAAATATTTTTGGCATGAAGAAAATTTCACAAAGACATTAGGGGGCTTGAAAAGGGTTCAAGAGCATGAATATATCTTAGGAAAGCATGAAAATCTTTATAAGAAGTATCCTAAAACTTATAGTGTCGGATTACGGAAAGTTGGTACGCTGTATTTATTAAATGGTGATTCGAAAACTGCCCGGGCATACTTTATTAAAGCCATAAAGGCAGCGCCTCTATACGCGAGACCTTATTTAAATTTGGTTATTTCTTTATTTGGCAATAAATTCTATAAAAAAGTTTTATATCAAAAGAGAAAAATATCGGACGATGCTTCTTCTCACATATTAGTTAA
>JAZDFP010000087.1:0-11979 GCA_043807745.1 Planctomycetota bacterium | reverse complement strand
TATTGATAAATAGACAGAGCGTTAAATCGTTCCTTTAAAGATGAGAAAAAGGAAAATGCCGGGTGGGTAAAATCTATTTCACCGAATCTAATAGTTTCGTTATGCGTTTTATCACCTTTTATCTCTCCGAGCGAATAGGGTAAGAGACCGACTCCTTCTTTATAGAGCATCTGGTTATAATTTATTCTATCAATCTGGTCTCCTAAAAATATCAGTAAGCCACCGCCGTTTCTTACGAAAGTTTCCACATTTTTCAACCGGTCTGAAGAAATCGTTTCCACGTTCGCCATAATAATAAGAGTATATTTATCTAAATTTATTTCGTCAGCATTCAACCATTGAGATGCGGTCAAAACATCAATCAAATAAGGAGAAACCGATGAAGAAACGCCTTCACCTGCCTGTGGGACAAGGGCGTAACGAAGGAATATAATTTCGTCATCAGATGATTCTGGCGACGGCTCACCATTTATTATCAAAGTATTAATTCCTTCTTTTACTGAAACCGCATATAGCCGACTGTCATCAAGCATCAGATTATCTGATTCTAATTCTATTTTTATCCAGTATTGCCCGGGGTCGCTAAATGTATAAATAAATGGCACCAGAACGGATTTATTAAGTGAAACGGTTACGGTTGAAGATGTATATAGTTGTCCCTGGACCAGAAAGTTTACCTTTCGGATGCAGTCTTTTTGGGGCATCTCTGTGCCTTCGGCAGATCCGCCTGTGGCGGAAAGGTCTTTTGTGGTTGTTGGTGAATTTTGTGAATCATAATTATGAATCTCGGCATAAAAAGTAACCGGTTTTTTAGTGGTGATTACCGCTGTATCAGTATAAATTCTGCTAATAAAATTATTATCAACCTTTGAAGTCCCTACTTGAATTACCTTTATTTTACAGGTTTTAATTAATTCCTGCAGGGCTTCCCTGACATTATTATCCCTGATGCCATTCCACGCTATTTGCTGGTTATCCGTAATCAAATAAAGAACTTTCCGGGAGGAAACAGACTTGCTTAATATATCCTTAACTAACAAAAATGTCTTTGAGATATCGGTGGTGTAATCAGAAACAGAAAGGTTTGCCAATTTATTTTTCGCTTGCTCCATCTGGAACGAAGACTCGCTGATAAGGACTTCGGGCTTATCGGAGATTGTTATTAAAGAAAGTTTATCGCCTCTTTCAGGTCGTAATGATTCTATCAAACCAAGACCAATTCTCTTTGCTTCGTCCAATAAGTTAGAAAATCCGTTTCGGTAACCCATACTGTAAGAATTATCTATGGCAATAATATAATGGGTGTCCGGTTCTGCGAGATTAGCAGAACTTTTAAGATAAGGTTTGGCTAATACAAAAGCAAGAACAATTATAATCAACATTCTCAGTAATAAAAGGATAAGATTTTCCATTTGAAGTCGGCGTCTGTTTTTATGGAGTGCTTTAAGAAGGAATTCCATCGCCGCCCAGCGTATTTTTTGGTAACGTCGGCGGTTCAGGATATGAATAATAAGCGGTATCAAAGCGGCTAAACCCAGCCAGGCAAATAAAGGATTAACAAAATTTAACATCTTTCAGTGTGAAACTTTTTTGCAACCAGAATAAACAAGTTACCCCCGAAGAAATTCAGGGAATATAAGGAATTAGTATTTTTATATCCTTCTGGCTGACCGTGTTGCTAAATAAGCACTTAAGGCAACATCTAATTTCTTGTCGGTGGTAATAAGGGTATAATCAATCCGGTTGCCCTGACAGCCTCTTCTGATGGTATCGGTATATTCGCCGACTGCTTTAAGGTAATCTTTTCTCAATGCCATTGGGTCTGCTGTTATCTCGGGAAATTGCTCTAAGCCTTCAAAACGGGTCAAGATATTAAAGGGGAAGTTCATTTCAAATTCATCCAATATATGAAAAACGATGATATCCTGCCCTTTAGACTTGATTTTATTTAATCCCGCCAAAATATTATGCGGTTCACCCACAGGGTGACCCGGTGGGTCATCCAAAAGGTCGGAAATAATAATAATCAATCCTTTTCGTTCCAGACGCTCTATAATATAATCAGAAATTAATTTAAAATCAGTTTTCTGGGCAGCGTTAACCTGACTAAGTTGATTCAGGATAAGATTCAAATGCCCCTGATTACTATGTGGAGTAATAATTTCTCTGATTTCAGAATCAAATAAAACCAAACCCACGGCATCCTGTTGCTGAATCATCAAATAACTTAGTGCGGCTGCAATATAACGGGCATACTCTAATTTATTCACGTCTGTTGAACCATACGCCATTGATTCAGAGACATCAAAAAGGATATAACAGATAAGATTGGTTTCCTGTTTGTATTGTTTAATATAAAGGCGGTCCGAACGGCCGAAGACCTTCCAATCTAAATATCTTAAATCATCGCCAGCCACATATTCACGATGCGCAATAAATTCAGGGCTGACGCCCCGATAGGGGCTCTGGTGCATTCCGGCGATATAACCTTCTACAATCAGACGTGCCTTGAGGTCGAGCCGGCTTATTTTATTAAGCACCTGCGGGTCTAAATATTTTAGGTAATCTTTCATCTTCTAATAATTGATTTTCCGCGACCGGTGTAATCTCAATCAATTTATCAATGATTTTGTCTGATGAGATTCCTTCAGCCTCAGCGGCAAAGTTTCTGATAATCCGATGGCGTAAAATCGGATAAGCTACTTTTTTCACATCTTCAGTCGTCACATAATAACGCCCTTCAAGAAGAGCCCTGGCCCGGGCGGTTGTTATAATATACTGACTGGCGCGGGGTCCGGCACCCCATGACACCCATTGCTTGATAAAATCCGGTATCTCATCTGTCCCCGCCATGGCGGGGTCAGAATGCACTCGGGTCTGGCGAACTAATTTCAATGTGTATTTATTGATATAATCCGCAACCGGCACCTGGTTAACTATTCCTTGTAATCTTAAGATGTCTTCTCTGCTTAATATTTTATCTAACTTAACATCAAAAGGTGACTGATTAAGACTCATTATCCGTAATTCTTCATCTGAATTTGGATAATCCACTTTAATATTAAACATAAAACGGTCTAATTGAGCCTCCGGCAAGGGGTATGTGCCTTCCTGCTCAATCGGATTCTGAGTTGCCAGAACAAAAAAGGGCTGTTCTAACAGATATTTATGTCCTCCAGCCGTTACCTGCAATTCCTGCATTGCCTCTAATAAAGCAGATTGTGTTTTGGGAGGTGTGCGATTTATCTCGTCCGCTAAAATTACATTTGCAAAAACAGGGCCTCGAATAAATTGCAAGCATCTTGTGCCTGAAGTGCGGTCGTCCTGGATTACATCGGTGCCGGTAATATCAGATGGCATCAAATCCGGCGTAAACTGAATACGATTAAATGATAAAGAAAGCGTTTGAGCTAAAGTTCTTACCATCAAAGTTTTGGCTAGACCCGGAACTCCCACCAACAAACAATGACCCTTGGAAAATACACATATGAGTATCTCTTCAAGAACTTTTTCCTGCCCCACAATAGCTTTTTTCATCTCATCTTTAAGTTTCTGATAAGCATCTCTTATCTTTTTTAATGCTTCTAAGTCTAATTCTGATAAGGGAGGTGCATCTTTGTCTGGCATAAGGTTATATCTCCTTTCTATTTATCCCGCACATAACTCTCTGCCTTTGGCGTTCCCACCGTGGTAGGTTATGTGCGAAACTACTTACTTAATTCTTTTTTGGTAATTCGTAAATAAATATCCTTATAATCATAATACTTATAACCATTAGTAAGTTCTATAGGAACTGTTGCAGGCGTAAGGTAATTGCTGGCCACCGGCTCAATTTGTGTATCATCTGACCAGCCATTGAAAGAATTTATCATTAACATGTTCAAATTTGGGTCAAGATATTTTTTAGCAATCTGTAAAAATACATGGTAAGTCGTTCCTTCATTTTCCTTATCAATCGTTGCTTCTCGCGGTAAAATCGGATATTTGGTTCCGGCGTGAAAGCCGTGATTATTAAAGCCAGGCATGACACCGGGAATAAATTTAATATCCATTCCACGGGTAATTTTGTAATATTTATCAAATATAGTATTTATATCATTAAAAAAACCTGTGACTACCGGTAAGCCATCATATTTTGGAGAGCCCCAGATATTACAAGTCGTAATGGCATCGAAAAGAGTTATTCGTTTTTTATCCAGCTGAATCTGTTTTTCATCTCTCTCAGGAAGAATAATCTCGTCACCTACTAAAAAGATATTATAACCGGTGCGTTGCTGGACAATATTGTTAGTCTTAGTAATGGCTAATTCATATTCACCTCTTAAGAGATGCGAAACCATCAAAAATAATACGGGGCGGTTATCAATTTTCAGATAATTAGGATCCTTGAAGTATTCGTTAGCCGCATACAGGAAATGATTTTGTAAGAGGCGCAAGGATTCTCTATCTATAACAATAACACCATTTTCAAAAGGAAGAATATAAGGAGTTTGATAAACGAGACAAAACTTAAAATCTATTTTGTTTTGTGTTAGATAAGTAGAAAAATAGTTTTGATAGTAACATCCGAAGTAGAACCCGGTCCGAACCAATTTATGGCGAAGAAATTTATGCCGGCATCTTGAGCCCAGGCTAAATGTTGTTTGATAATTTCCGGATTACGACTATTATATTCACCCAATTGGGGTTGTTGAATAATATTAAGTTTTTTACGGAGATAATTCTGCCAGAAAGTTGATTCTTTAGAATCATAGGTATAATAATATACTCCAACTTGTAGTTTTTTCTCGGCTATAGTATTTATGGGTATTGGGGAACTGGATCTACCCTGTTTATGTAACCATACATAAAAAGATGCTGTTATGGCTACTATCGTTATGATAACTAATACAGTCAAAACAATATATTTTGTTTTCATCCGGTTGCTATTATAATATCCTAATAAGTAAAAAACAAATAAAACTTTACTTTAATAATAAAGTAAGTAGGATACACTACCTGCCTGCCCGACTGGCACCAGTCAGGCGGGTCTGTCATATTCTAACTGCTAAGTTATGAAAAGCGATTTCGTTCATCTGCATACCCATAGTCATTATAGTTTGTTAGATGGTGCTTGCACTTTAGAGAATATAATTGACGAGGCTAAACATCAGGGAATGAACGCCTTGGCAATTACTGACCACGGCAACCTTTTCGGAGCAATAGAATTTTATCAGATTGCATCAAAGCACGGCATCAACCCTATTGTCGGCTATGAATCCTATATAGCTCCGGGTTCCCGTAAGGATAAAAAAATCTCTCAACTAACTGATGACAAAAGAAGTCGTACGGAATCAGCCTATCATCTAACCTTACTGGCCAAGAACGAAATAGGTTATCATAATCTCATCAAATTAGCCACAATTGCCTATCTGGAAGGTTTTTATCGTAAACCTCGTATTGATAAAGAAATTCTTTCCGTCTACAAAGAAGGTTTAATCGTATTAAGCGGTTGCTTGCAGTCGGAAATCGACCAACTTCTACTGGAAGAACAATTTGATTCCGCTTTATCTGTTGCAACACAGTATCGCGATATTTTTGGTAATGACTTTTATCTGGAATTACAGCAACACGGAATAACCGAACAAACAAAGATTATTAAAAAATTATTGGAAATCAGTCAGAAAACCGGTATCCCGGTTGTGGCCACAAATGATGTGCATTACCTGAAAAAAGAAGATAGTAAAGCACACGATATCCTTCTGTGTATCTCTACCAATAAACAAGTCAAAGACCCGACACGGTTAAGATTTTCCAGTGAAGAATTTTATTTCAAATCAGCCGAAGAAATGAAGCAGTTATTCTCGGAAATACCGCAGGCAATAAAAAATACCGTTTCTATAGCCGAGAAATGTAATCTTTATCTGAATTTTAATATAGAACACCTTCCTCGTTTTACTCCACCCGACAACAAATCGTCTATTGAATTTATAAAAGAATTATCTGCAAAAGGCATTGCAGAACGTTATGGAATTAAAAATTTAGAGTCTACAGATTCATCCCTGCCCGACGGGAAAGGTCAGGCGGGTTCATCATTAGTTACACGAAGACTTAAAGAAGAACTTGATATCATAGAAAAAAAGACACTGATTGATTATTTTTTAGTGGTGTGGGATTTTGTCAGATTTGCCCGCGAAAATAATATTTCCATCGGACCGGGACGGGGCTCCTCAGCAGGTAGTCTATTAGCCTATGCTTTGGGAATAACTGATATTGACCCATTAAAATACGACCTCCTTTTTGAGCGGTTTTTAAATCCCGGCCGACACGAACCTCCCGATATTGATATTGATTTTAGTCAGGCGGGTCGAGATAAAGTTATTAATTATGTCCGTGAAAAATACGGTCGGGAAAATGTCTCCCAGATAATTACTTTTGGTACAATGAAAGCTCGTGCGGTTATCCGTGATGTCGGCCGTGTTATGGGAATACCTTTAAGCGAAGTAGACCGTATTGCCAAGAAACTTAGTGGCATCACCTCATTGAAAGAATCTATCAGGATTGACTCGGAACTGAAAGATCTTATCGAAAAACGAAAGGATATTAAGGAACTCTTTAATATTTCTGCCCGATTAGAAGGATTATGCCGTCATGCATCAACTCATGCCGCTGGTATTGTCATCGCTGATAAACCTCTGGATAATTATGTCCCTCTTTACGCAAGTAATGGCGTAGATACAACACAATATCCAATGGAGACTCTTCAAAGCATCGGATTATTAAAGGTAGATTTACTCGGTATTGTTACACTTGATATTATTGACAAATGTGTTGAGTTGATATCGCAAAATCGTCACGAAAAAGTGGATATAAATTCTATCCCTTTAGACGACAAAAAAACTTACGAATTACTTTCTCGGGGTGAAACTAAAGGCGTCTTTCAATTAGAATCTGCCGGCATGCGCGATATCCTGCAAAAACTTAAGCCTTCAAAATTTGAGGATATTATCGCAGTGCTGGCGCTTTATCGACCCGGCCCCCTACAGAGTGGATTAGTTGATAATTATATCCGTTCCAGGCACCATCCAAGCGAGATAAGTTATTTACATCCTGTTCTTGAATCGTTACTTAAAGAAACTAATGGGGTTATTCTGTATCAAGAACAAGTCATGCGTATTGCTAATAAAATCGGCGGATTCCCCCTATCAGAAAGCGATGATTTACGCAAGGCAATGGGTAAAAAGATACCTGAGATTATGCAAAAATACGGCGACAAATTTATTACCGGTGCCGTAAAAAACGGAATCCCCAAGCATATTGCAGAAAAAATATTTGAGATGATGGAATATTTCGGCGGCTATGGATTTAACAAGTCACATTCTACGGCTTATTCGATGACATCATACAGAACAGCTTATCTTAAAACAAATTACCCTGTAGAATTTTTGGCAGCACTATTAAGCTATAATACAGCCGATACCGATAAATTATTAGAATATATTGAGGAATGCAAAAAACTCAATATTAAGATTTTGCCGCCTGATATTAATGAGAGTTTCTCGGATTTTACGGTGGTAGGCAATGATATTGTATTTGGCTTAAGTGCCGTGAAAAATGTCGGCTCTAAAGCAGTCGGTCATATCATTGAAGCACGCTTAAAAGGAGGTCCATTTATAAATATCTATGATTTCTGCGAAAAGGTTGATCTCGGCCATGTTGATAAATTGGTCATAGAAAGTCTTACTAAATGTGGAGCATTTGATTGTATATTAAAACAGAAGCAAGGGGAAAGAGCCAATCGCAATCAACTCCTGAAAGGATTAGAACAAATTATTTACATCAGCAATCAACATCAACTTGATAAAAGACATGGGCAATTAAATATTATTCAGTCTCCCGATAAACAATCTGATTATAGATATCCGTTGCTGCCGGACGTGCCGGAATTACCTGAAGAAGAAACCTTACAATATGAAAAAGAAAGCCTGGGTTTTTATGTCAGCGGTCATCCTCTTGTAAAATATGAAAAGATGCTCAAAGAGTTATCATCATTATCTATAAATCAATTACTTAAGATAACGCCTCCGGTAGAAAATATTAAAATCTGCGGCATTATCTCGCAAGTTCAAAACGTAACGAACAAAAGTGACAAACAAGGACAGAAAATCGCCTATTTTAAATTAAGAGATTTAACCGGGGTAATTGAAACAGTTATTTATTCTGATGAATTAAAAAAATATCGTCATCTTATCCATGATAATAAAATCGCCTGTATTAAAGGTAGATTGGATTCTCGTAAGGGAGAACCGATTATCAAAGTTAAAGAAGTTGCTTCCATTGAAAACGCTTATGAAATAATGCCTAATTTTGTAGTTGTTAATATTTCCTTGACCGGATTAGATGATAATATTATCAATGGGTTAAAAGATATTTTTCTGGCTCATCCGGGTAACTGCCAGGTATTCTTAAAACTAAAAACTACTGAAAACGAGGTTGCTGTAACAAAATTATCTAATAATTACTCGGTTTCCATTTCTCCCAGGTTCAGGGAGGATGTAACTGAATTAATAGGAAATGACACCATTAAATTCAGCCTTGAATAATACTGCGGATAAAACTTTCCCAAGCTTATTCTCAACTGTGATTATATGAACGTAAAAACATTTACTCTCGGTCCTCTTCAAACCTCCTGTTATTTAATCTATCCCGAACGGAACAGCAATAATAATTCTAATGCCATTATAATTGATGCGGGTGGCGACCCGACTGAAATGATTAACCATATTAAAAACTACAATCTTATTCCTTTATATTTAGTAAATACACATGGCCATATTGATCATATTCTTGGTAATCCCCAGATAAAAAAGGCTTTTCCCGAAATAAAGATATGCATCCATCCTGCAGATGCACCTATGTTACTGGAGTCTAAATATAATCTTTCCACCGAATTGGGGTTTAAATTCTCATCACCCGAACCTGATAAACTTCTTA
The DNA here is from genome assembly GCA_043807745.1 of Planctomycetota bacterium. GTDB lineage: Bacteria > Planctomycetota > MHYJ01 > JACQXL01 > JACQXL01 > JAZDFP01. Next base: position 3,006 of record JAZDFP010000087.1, on the reverse strand, counting down.
ACGAAAATGATATCATTTCAATGCCGGCCGAAAGAAGTAAAAATGAAAAATCAGCATACCAACTTAAGGTAATCCATTTGCCCGGCCATACTAAAGGCGGTATCGGCTTATTTTATAAACCAACTGATAATTCACGGGCACGCCCCGCCGGGATACCTGCGGGGTCTATGCAAGATGTAAGAAAACAAGGAAAGAATAATGAACCACTTCTTTTCAGCGGAGATGCTATTTTCGCTGGAAGTATCGGCAGAACCGATTTCCCCGGCGGGTCGCATTCAGAACTCGTCAATAATATCAGGAAGAAAATCTTTGTCTTGCCAGAAAATACTATCATTTATCCTGGACACGGACCTGCTACAACGGTCGGTGACGAAAAACAGTTTAATCCTTTCTTTAATTAACTTATAGATTTCAACCAGTTGAAAAATAAACAATTAACTGTTTCTTACCTATTAGCCCCGTCCCGTCCCGATAGCGTCGGGAGCCCTTCGGGAATAGAACATCGGTATCATCCGGAGAAACAACTCTTATCGCATCATAACTCGGACCGCATAGATAAAGAAATAATTTTATCAGGTATCCTTAAATGTAAACGTGTTGACTTATACAAAGAACCGGGGAAAATCGTTACTCCTTTTCAACGGCGTCGTTTCCGTAATCTATTACAAAAATACAAGCAGGGTTGCCCTGTAGCATATCTTACCGGACATAAAGAATTTATGTCTCTTGATTTTATTATCACCAAAGATGTTCTTATTCCTCGTCCCGAAACAGAATTGTTAGTTGAAGAGACTCTAAAATGCCTGCCCGACATGGCGACCGGTCAGGCGGGCATCGGGCATAAAACAAAAATAACTATTTTAGATATAGGAACTGGTTCAGGCAACATTGCCATATCAATAGTAAAACATTGTTCTTTCCTGTCCGACTGGTCATCCAGTCAGACGGGCAAAAAGTTACAAATATTGTCATCAGACATATCCAAAAGGGCACTCAAAATAGCATCCATAAACGCTATGCGCCATAAAGTCCAAAAACAAATCAGGTTTTGTTATGGTGATTTATTTAAGGCATTTAATAATTTATCATTAGCCCGCAAGGTTGATATCATTGTATCTAATCCTCCTTATATAACAGATAATGACTTCTATAAGTTACCGATAAGCGTCAGGAAATATGAGCCGCGGGTTGCCTTATTCAGCGGACCGGACGGGTTATTCCTTATACGAAAAATAATCAGCCAATCACCTTATTATCTCAAGCCTCAAGGATACCTGCTATTGGAATTAGGCCAAGGGCAATCTAAAAAGGTTTTAAATCTTGTAAAATCTACCAACAATTTTGAGGATATAAAAATATTACCCGATTATAATAAAATTCCCCGTGTTCTTTGTGCAAAAAGAATTTAAAACCGTTCCTGATAAAAATCTATCTAAATTTTAATAATTTTCTTGACGCTCCGAACTTATAGTGATATTAACTTATACCTTAATATAGTTACTTATGTAAGGAGGTGTATTAATGCCAACGACACAAGAAATCCAGGATAAGGTCATTGAGATTGTTTGCAAACAATTAGGCGTTGCTAAAGAAAAAGTATCAATCGCTACATCATTTGTTAACGACTTAGGAGCTGATTCTCTTGATACCGTGGAATTAGTTATGGATTTGGAAGAATCATTCGGTATGTCCATTCCGGATGAAGAAGCCGAAAAAATCCAGACCGTCGGTGATGCGGTGAAATATATTGAAAACGCTTTAGCAAGTAAAACTTAGTCATTTACCCAGCCCTTGCACGCAAGGGCTGGGTTTATATAGGGCTTTAGTTAGTTTATAAATAGATTAGCTACTAAAGCCCTAATTAGTTTATAGAATATGGAAAAGAAACGGGTTGTTATTACAGGTTTAGGTTCTATTACCGCTCTGGGATTGAATCCTGAGGAGATATGGCAGTCTCTTTTAGCCGGCAAGAGCGGCGCGGCAAAAATCCAGTCGTTTGATACCACCGGATTTGATGTTAATTTCGCCTGCGAAGTAAAGAATTTCAAATCTGATGACTATTTCCCTACACCAGTTGCCAAGAGGTCGGACCGTTTTGCACAATTTGCACTCGCCTGCGCCATCCATGCAGTCAAGGACGCCAATATTGATTTTACCAAATTTAATACGCATCGTATCGGTTCCATTATCGGTTCCGGCATTGGCGGATTTGTTGAGTTTGGAGAACAACAGACTAGGTTAATCCAAAAGGGACCATCTCGTGTTTCGCCGTTTACTATACCCAAAGTAATGATGAATTCGGCAGCCGGCCAAATTGCTATTAATTTCGGCTTAAAAGGACCTAATTTTGCCGTGGCGAGCGCTTGCGCCTCTTCTAATCACGCCATCGGCACGGCATTCAAAATAATTCAATCCGGAATGGCTGATGTCATAGTCACCGGGGGCGCCGAAGCCGCCATTACTCCATTGGGCATGGCCGGTTTTGCATCGCTCAAAGCACTGTCCACACGCAATGACGCACCTGAAAAAGCATCACGTCCTTTTGACAAAAACCGTGATGGCTTTGTTATGGGCGAAGGCAGCGGGATTTTAATAATGGAATCATTGGACTTTGCACTGGCACGAGGCGCCCGAATCTATGCCGAGATGCTCGGTTTCGGAATGAACGACGACGCTTATCATATTACCGCCCCTGACCCTGAAGGTGACGGAGCTATGATGACTATGAAACTCGCTTTAGACGACGCCGGACTTAAAACACAAGATGTGTCCTATATCAATGCCCACGGCACATCCACACCCTATAATGATTTAACCGAAACCAAAGCCATAAAAAAACTATTCGGCGAACACGCCAAAAAAGTGGCTATCAGTTCAACTAAATCAATGATAGGCCATTTACTGGGCGGTTCCGGCGCGGCTGAACTCGTAGCGACCATATTAAGCATCAGGGACAATATCGTCCATCCAACCATCAACTACGAAACTCCTGACCCGGAATGCGAC
>JAZDFP010000086.1:0-2552 GCA_043807745.1 Planctomycetota bacterium | reverse complement strand
GATTTTACAAAGATTTCAAAAGAACGAATTAAAGAAGTCCAGGATGAATTAAATGACCGTCCACGTAAAACACTTGGATGGTATACACCTCATGAAAAATTTGCTGAACTGTTGCGTTAGCAACTTGAATCTACTCGGTCTTATGGATTTATGTTGGATGGTCTACTTTATCACGCCTTGTTTTTTAATTTTTTCTAAAAATTTAAGAACTGCGTTAAGTATGTATTCATAATTTTGTTTTGATACAGGTTCACTTTCATGCGGCGGCAACCATTTAGGAAACTGTTCTTTATAAATTATCTGATCGGGATTACCTCTAAGTCTTTCTCCTCTAATGTAGATTTTATGGCCATTTAAAGTAACAATGAAATGATCCCTATGGAATATCATAACATAACAATTCTTTGTAATCTTTCTACCTTTGGGAGGAAAGATTGCAGCTGAACCTATAGCAAGGAAGAAAAAGGAAACCAAATAGAACCCGAATAAAGGCTTATCAGAAATATGAATAATTATTGTTATACCTAAAAGAAAAATTGCGGTTATTAAAAATACAGCCGAAGTTAACCTATCTTCTTTTAGCATACCTGATATACTCGTACTTGCAGGTATTCCATTCAGATATATTCTTGAAAAAACCTTATAAAGAAAATAACTCAAAGTCATACCTAAAATAATTTGCAAGAAAAATCCTAACATATATTGCAATAAAATAGTTAACATGTTTTGTTACCCTAAGAATAACTGACTTGGGTATAAGAAAATCTTATTTAAAAACTATTTCGGATTTACCTAGAAATTCTATTATCGGAGCCTCAATTCTATAAAAAGTGCTGCTGTAGTCTGCACTGTATTCTGATAGTGTGGTAAAAACCTGAACGGTTCCTCTTGCACCAGCAGCATAAATTGCTGATGCTGCATCCCACATTATTCGAGGGAGATTAATTCCAAAGACGCTTTCAAAATTATTCATGGCGCGCCCGATAAATGTTTTAAAAATAGGAATCCCCGAACTTGCCGCCGCCAATTTCCATGCACTCGGTCCGTAATAAAGAACCGTGCTTTCTCCTGCTGACAAACCAGCCATTACTACTTTAGGGGCGAGAAGGGCTGTAGTCCAAAAGCCTACCTCTTGCCACCAAGGAAAAGGTTGAATTGCCTCTTGTTCAAGCCATGGCTTATCTTTATTCTGTTTATCCAATCCGGACGGGTCAACCCAATTAATGGGATTATTCGAGCAGTATGTGTATAAGTTGATACCGGCAGTATACCCTACTGGGTCTCGCTGCAAGAATCTCCCCAGCCCTGGCGAATAATATCTGGCGCGGTAGTAGTAGAGCCCGGTTTCTGAGTCAAGCTCACGACCAGTGAAGCCATAAGAGTTTCCAATTGCCGACTGCGTCAACACATTATCGCTTGCATCCTTGATAGTAGTCTTACCATAAGCATCGTATTCATATTTTTCCGCTACGCTGCCGGATGAATTGGTAATTTCAGTAACGCTACCTAATCCGTCAAAATGATAATAGTATTTGTTAGTCCCGTTATCTAATAAAATAGGTTCATCAATTCCCAACCCGTAAACGTATTTCTTGCTAAGTATCCCTGATGAGTCGTATTCAGCTATCACCTGGTCGCCATCGTAGATATAGTTATGCGTCGTGTGTTGGGCGCCTTGCGTTACTTCTTTTTGGATACGGCGGCCAAAGGCATCATATTTGTAGGCGGCAGTGGTGCCGGACTTGGTTGCAGAAGTTAACCTATTCTCGTAATCATAAGCATAAACCCAGGTTCCATCGCCACTAAGGTTGCCATTTGAGTCGTAAGTGTATTGCGTCGTGTGTTGGGCGTCTTGCGTCTGAGTGTATTGATTGAGGTTGTCAAAGAACAGGGACAATTCTATCAGAATTTGTTATGCTGCATAGAGTTATTTAGAAACGGTCTTATGGATTTTGTTTTATGTTATATTATGTTATTTGGATTTCCCTTCCTGTTCCGGCATTTCCCCAGGAACTCAGGTTAAACTATCTACAATTTTCCTATACGATAATTAAGGTATCTCCGTATTTGATTTGATACGACTCGTATTGCGATGATGAATCGTAGCATCGTAAAGAATACCCATTATTAAAAATTAAATATAAAGTCCCATTTTTATCACCATATGCTTTCGAAACAGGAATACCTAACAATTGCATAATGTCAGATTCCTTAATAGGTATATTGATGATTTTGTGGTTTGCCTCAGAATCTTCTTGTCCATACGAAAATGAACCTTCAATGGTTATGCTAACATTGTTGTTAAAATGCAAGCATAACTGATTCTGGTTAAAACATATTTGTTCGAGCACACAACCAATTAAAAAATTCCCATCAAAATTTTTCGGTAATTTGTACATTACAATTCATCTCCTGATTGTGGTGGAAAAGGTATATGTGTCTCTGCCCGAGTACCTGGTTTCATTGTAGATGGATCAATTGGCTGCCAGTTTCCATCTATCATTGGTTTTTCTAATTTCCAATAACCATTTGCAACAAATAAAGGGGACGGT
>JAZDFP010000085.1:0-3715 GCA_043807745.1 Planctomycetota bacterium | reverse complement strand
CATCGGCATATCAATATTATTCTCTGTTATTTTATTGAGCGGACTTGTTTTACTCTCATCCAGTAAGAATCCAAGCCCTGCCATCGTCTCAAAACGAATATAAGTATTATCATCTTTATATGCCTCAACAAATGCCTGGACCGATTCCTTATTCCCCACTAATCCAAGCGTATGTAAAGCATACGACCTCAAAAGGTTATTCTGCGTTTGCTTAAGATGTTGGTTTATTTTAGGTAATACTAATTCGTTTCTCTTGCCTAACAGCGTTAAAGCAACTGCTAAATTGGTATGATAGGGGATTAAAGAACTGTTTGTTTCAATTTTATCCCATATCTTTTGCAGGACCTCAACACCTTTAGTAGAATCTTGTCCGCCAGAGGCGGATCCGCCTTCGGCGGAAATCATTCCTAAAGACAGGATAAGATAAGGCGCAACAACGATATTATTCAACTGTCTTTCATCATTGAGCATATTAACTATTGTTGGAACAGCCTCATTATCTTTAAGGATTCCTAACCCCACCGCGGCAGCAGCCATAAGCAGAGTCCTTGATTTCTTATTATCCAGAACCTTTCTTAAATCAGCCTTGGCTTTATCATCACCGGTTAATGCTAAAGCAAGTAACATCAATCCGTCGGCTTCATTAGATTTGTTCTTCTGGAATGCCTCAGAAATAAGTTCATAAGATTTAGCATCTTTGATTTGTGCTAACGAAATAGCTGCTATCCCTCGAAGAATTGCATCGCTTTTATACGTCAGGAACGGCAGGATAGAATCCTTTGCATCCGGAGAACCAGTCAATCCTAATGCAATCACTATTGCCGATAGGACATCAATATCTCTTTCGCTGGTTGGTGTAGGCCGTTTCAACTCATTCAATGCCTCCTTAGTTCCTATTCGACCTAATCCTAAAGCCGCATAAGCCCTGACTACCGAGTGTTCTTTTCTACCGTCAGCTCCATTAAGTAGTTTGCCTAAAATGGGGACTGCTGAAGCATCTTTGAGATTACCTAATGAAAGGCAGGCGCAGGATTTTACTTCATCATCATCTTTTTCAGTCAGTATATTCCTCATTATTTTAGGTAATTCGGGGTCATCGGTGATAGTACCCATTGCCAAAATTGCATAAGCACGTCTTAATGGCGGTGTTGGTTTATCCTGTGCTACCTGCTTCATAAGATTAACAAAAGAGTTATCACCTGACAAACTTGACCCTAATAAAATATTATTCTTTACAAAGTATCTTGTCTCTGTCTCATTAGCCTTTTTCAGAGTTTCTATCACGTTAACTGAAACCGGGTTAGTCTTGGTATTAATGGTTTTACCGAGTGCGATTGCTGCACGAAATGCTATATAATGGTTTTTATCAGATACCGCCTCACCTAATATTTTAAGGGCTTCCTCATAACCCGGATAGACTGTTACTGATTTTGAACCACTGTTATCAACAACTTTTACCCATTCAATAGATTCCCTGAAAGAAAGGTAGTTATCGCGATTTCTGGTCCACCAGACTTCCCATGGTTCTACTACGCCTACAAATGATGAAGCACCTGATTTTAAACTCCTGATAAGAGGCATCAATCCTTCACTTAAACTTGGGCGCGGTTGTGCCGGTGTCGTATATGGACTTGTTGTAGACTCAGGAGGATTAGTAGGTTGTGGTGCCGTTGGTCCTTCTGGCGATGGTGCTGGTGCTGGTGCTGTTGGAGCTGCTGGAGCTGCTGGAGCTGTCGTAGGTGTCGTTGGCGTAGGTGGCTTTGGCGTCGCTGGCGTAGGTGGCGTAGGTGGCTTTGGCGTCGCTGGCGTAGGTGGCGGTGGCGTAGGTGGCTTTGGCGTAGGTGCTGGTGGTTGTGGTGGATTATTAGGTGGTGGCTTAACTGGTGGTTGTGGATTAGGTGGTGGCGGTGGTGCGGGTGGTCGAGGCGGCATTGCTCCTCCACAACAACTCCTAAGCTGTTGGACCTCTGATGCTAATAAAAATAAACCGATTAGCAAAAGCATCCCCACTATTATCAATTTAATGTGTTTCATACTTATCATCTCCTTCCTTTACCATTAATTCAGTTATCAATATTAGATTTGTTAATCTCCATATATATGAACGTTTGAGACATACAAAAAACTGCATAAGATTTAAAAATTTTCAATATCCCCATTCCCATGTATCGTTGGTAGAGTAGCAACCGACTACTCCTCCGAATAGGACAATCCTACGCCGAACGGAATCATATACTATAGTATGTCCATGTGCAGGTATTGGTTTATTCTCCGGTGATTTCAGTGACCAATTTGTTCCGTTATATTCCCATGTTTCATCCTGGCCTATCATCACCAATCTATCTCTGACCGAGTCATATGCCATAGCCGGAGAACATTTTACTGGGCTATTAGCCGGTGATTTTATTAATGTCCAGTCTATTCCATCCCACGACCACAGTTCATTACTCCAGCCAAATCCTCTGTAAAACAAGATTCTATGCCTTTTAGAATCATATGCCATAGCATTGCCCCATTGTGCTAATGGCTTATGAATTGGTGTTCTTAAAGTCCAATCCGTTCCGTCCCATTCCCATGTCTCATTGCTATAAGCACCACTATCAGTTTCCCCTCCGAATAATACGGTTTTATGCCGTCCGGCATCATATGCCATAGCCGAAACTTCTCGTCCTGATGGCTTATGAACCGGTGTTTTCAAAGTCCAATCCATTCCATTCCATTCCCATGTCTCATCAGAGTGAATAAGTTCATAGCTGTCTATACTATTTTTGCCCAGTCCTCCGAATAATACGACTTTACCACGAGCTGAATCATATGTCATTGCATGACCATATCGCGGTAATGGCTTGTGAATTGGCGATTTTAATATCCATTTTGTGCCTTCTCTTTCCCAAGTTTCATCGGTCCAGTCAAAACCACCGAATAATACGATTCTATTCCTGACAGAATCATATGCCATCGCATGACCATATCGTGGCGATGGATTAGTATCCGATGTCACCAAAACCCAAGAAATAGCCGTGCTTACTGATATTTCGTTAGAATATAGTGGGCAATGCTTTGAATTATATCCCCGGATACGAGAGTAAGTCATTGGATTATATGCCAGAATACGGTAATAATAAACCGTATCTTCTTTCAGACCGGTATCTGAATAAGAATTTATATTTGTATTTGCTTCAACTGTAGTGATTTCATTATAGACAGATGTTGAGTCGGTTTTTCGTTCTATTTTTAATTTGAAGTTGATTTTAGAATTAGAATAAAAAAACCAATTCAGGTCAATCTGAGATGATGATACCGTCTTACCGGTAAGTTCTAATATCGTAACTGGCGTATTATTGCAATATATGCTACTAGTTATAATTAGTCCTATAAATAATAGGACGATATGTTTTATTTTAATCATCTAATATTTCCATAATTAAAAGTAAACCCCGTTAGAAATGACAATATCAACCGCTAATAAAAGTAGCGAAAGTTATCTTGTTGTAACGTTATGAATATTTCTAAGGGGTAAAAGAAAAAGGCCCTTTCTTTCAAAAGGGCCCTTCCTTATATCAAAAATCACTATTTAACAGAGTCTGTCTATTACCATACCGGTATCAGCATAATATGATTCATAATTATCATCGGCATATCAATATTATTCTCTGTTATTTTATTGAGCGGACTTGTTTTACTCTCATCCAGTAAGAATCCAAGCCCTGCCATC
>JAZDFP010000084.1:0-7197 GCA_043807745.1 Planctomycetota bacterium | reverse complement strand
GTTAATATTAATGGTAAAAGGAGCGTTTGGTAAAACAAAGCTATCCTTCTTGGACGAGTTTCGCAACTGGTGTCTCAGCCCGGAAGCGTCAAAAATGCTTCAGGAACTCAATTCTTTAGTTAATTAAATCGTAGTTCGGCTGTTATCCATTAACGGGTCGCGTCCCCTTTATCTTCCCTCAACAACGATATTAACCAATTTATGCTTATCTACAGATTTAGCATTATAAACAAATATTACTTTTTTTATCTTTTTATTTTCCGTGAATTTCTTAACTTTCTCATTAGTTAATGACCTTTCTTTGCATTCTTCTTCTGATAAGTCGAAATCAACTTGTAAACTTGTTTTTATTTTTCCGTTAATCTGGACTATTAAATCAATGCTTTCCTCTTTTATTAAATTAAGATTCGGCCTTGGCCATGATTCCTTAAAGATACTATCTGCATGACCGAGTTTTTCCCATAATTCTTCAGCCATATGAGGCATAAAAGGAGCAAGTAGTTTTAAGAATATTTCAAAAACCTCTTTGCCTATTGAACTTGCCGTAAGCATTTCGTTAACAAACTGCATTAATTGAGATAAGGCCGTATTAAATTTGAACGTATTTATACGGTCTGTAACTTTTATAATTGATTTATGCGCTACTGATAGTAACGCCTTATCGCTTGTTGAGTTTGAATCAATCTTATCGTTTAATTCCCATATCTTGCTTGCGAATCTTTTGATGCCTTCAATTCCTTCAGTACTCCAGACGGCGGTGAGATCGTAGGCTCCTATAAACATTTCGTATCCACGGAAAACATCAGCTCCATATTTCTCAACTATGTCATCCGGATTAATAACATTTCCCCTTGATTTTGATATTTTTTCACCGTCTTCACCTAAAATCATTCCATGAGCAATTCTCTTTAAATAGGGCTCAGGGGTGGAAACAAGATCAAGATCATATAACACCTTATGCCAGAACCGAGAATACAACAAGTGCAGTGTTGTATGTTCCATACCTCCATTATATAAATCTACAGGAAGCCAATATTCTATCTTCTTTTTGTCAGCAAATATTTTGTCGTTGTTAGGATCAACATATCTCAAATAGTACCATGAAGAACCCGCCCAGTTAGGCATCGTATCAGTTTCCCTTTTAGCCGGACCAGCACACTTGGGACACTTAGTGTTAACCCATTCCGTAATATTAGCCAAGGGCGATTCCCCTGTCCCAGTGGGTAGATATTTTTCTACATAGGGTAATTCTACGGGCAAATCATCAAAAGGTATCGGAACAGTACCGCACTTATTGCAATAGACAATTGGTATAGGTTCACCCCAATAGTGCTGACGTGAAAATATCCAATCCCGCAAACTGTATTTAATTACTTTTCCTTTACCATGATTATTATCTTCAAGCCAGTCATTAACTTTATTTATAGCTTCTTTTACTGCCAGACCGTTAAGGAAACCTGAATTAATCAAAGTTCCCTCATCCACGTCGCAATATGCCCCCTCTTCTAAACTCTTATTATTTGAGATAACCTTTCTCATAGGTAAGTTATGTTCCCTGGCAAATTCCCAGTCCCTTTGGTCATGGGCGGGCACACCCATTATCGCCCCGGTACCGTAAGATATTATTACGTATTCTGAGACCCAAATGGGGATTTTTTCTTTGGTTGCAGGATTTATTGCATATGCGTCGATAAAAACACCATCTTTATATCTGTCTTCTTTTTTTCTTTCTCTTTCGCCTTTTCTTTTAGCTTTATCACAATAGTTTACAACCTCATTTTTCTTAGTGTTTTTTACGATTCCTTCTATCAGATTATGTTCAGGGGCTAATACTAAATAAGTTGCGCCAAAAAGAGTATCCGGGCGTGTTGTAAAAACCTTAATTTTTTCTTTGTGGCCTTCTATAGGAAAAAATATTTCCGTCCCTTCACTTTTTCCAATCCAATTGACTTGAAGGGCTTTAATTCTGTCCAGATAATCTACGTCCTCAAGACCCTGTAATAACTTTTCTGCGTAATCCGTTATTTTCAGGAGCCATTGCTCCCTTTTTATAGCGTCTGTTTCAGCTCCGCACCGTTCGCAGCAACCATCAATGACTTCTTCATTAGCGAGATTAATTCTGCATTTGTGGCACCAGTTAACATAGGTTTCGGCTTTATAGGCCAGCCCCTTTTCGTACAATTTCAAGAATATCCATTGGGTCCATTTGTAATATTTTGGAACGGTCGTATCAATTTCTCTCGACCAATCAAAGGATAACCCTAAGCTCCTGACTTGCCTTTTGAAATTCTTAATATTCTCTTTGACTATTTCATTCGGGTTTCTGCCGACGCGTATGGCATAGTTTTCAGTTGGTAATCCGAAGGCGTCCCAGCCAAAGGGAAACAAAACATTATATCCTTCCATTCTTTTTTTCCTTGCCACAATATCCAAAGCGGAATAACTGCGACCATGCCCGACATGCAACCCTACTCCAGATAGGTATGGAAATTCTATCAAACAATAAAATTTAGGTTTATCAGAGAAATCGATTGCTGTGAACAGGGATTTTTCATCCCATATTTTCTGCCACTTTTGTTCAATTGTTTTAAAATTATATTGTCTCATTTATTTTTAGAATCCGTCATTTCAAACCTAATAGACTTCATTTCAGAGTTTCAATGCAGTTGCTATAGAAAAGAACTCTGTTTCTATCAAGAAAAATATTCGGCTTTATTATATAGGGATAATAACATTACGCTTGACTGTAATGTGATGCTCTTTGAAAGTGCGAACTACCCGGCCTGGATTCGAACCAGGAATAAGAGAACCAAAATCTCTTGTGTTACCAATTACACCACCGGGTAATAAGGTAAACGGATTGAACGGATAAAGCGGATTTCCGTTTAATCAGATAAATCTGACATATCATAATATCAAACCATCTCTAACTGGGTCAATAAAATTATATCAAATCATTTGAAAAGAGAATCGTTTTTGCTACCTTATATTACTATGATAAATAAAAAGGTTTTGTTTTTCCTTATAGCCATAGAGATTGTAATCATTTTTGGAGTCGTAATATACTTTTCCGGTAAAATAGTCAATCATCCTCCGGCACCGATTCTCACAGATGTCAGCCAGGAGAAACCCTTGCTTGAATGGTTTTGTTATAGCGATGATTTACGTGATGCAGTGGTCCTGACATTTGACGATGGTCCATATCGGAGAATTAGTGTTAATGAAATTATTGACCATACCGGCATCATTTTGGATATCCTGAAACAGGAGGATATTAAAGCGACTTTTTTCATTCTCGGTATTCAGTTGGATACAAGTGTCGTTAAAACTGGGGAGACCTATCAAAAGTATTGCGAATGGCTTAAACGGATGTTCAATGAAGGACATACTGTAGCCATCCACGACCGTAATCATATCTCTTATTCCAGACAGGATAAAATGATGCTGGAGGCATCGTTAAATTATACCAGAGAGCGTATAAAAGAAATAACCGGCCAGGGCGTGTCATTTTATGTCCGTTCACCAGGCGGAAGTATCAGTTCCCCGGTTCAGCAGTATCTGGCGGATAATAATTATAAACACGTTTTCTGGCATATTAATCCTGAAACTGAACAACACTTATCAACCCAGCAGATATTGAATAATTTAATAGAAGATATAAATAAGGGCAAGCGGGGTATAATTTTAATGCACGATAGGACGGCATCTGAATATCTGCAGGAACTTATCAGGTTTTTGAAAGTAAACCGGATTAGAATCGTTTCTTTAGAGGAATGGGACCAGAGATACGGATTACCGGAAAGTCCTCATGCCAGAGAGACGATAAAGTTTGATTGAGCAACAGGAAGAATATTTCCGTAAGGGATTTCAACCCCGTTAGAGATACCCCGCACCCAAATGGTAGAGGTGGTTTATCTCGTATTTACAAACGTAACAAAACCATTTGGGTGCGGGGGTAATCTTTCTTAAACACAATAACAATATGTTTATAATCTTTATGATAGTTAAATTTATCATATCATAATATTAAGCATCTCTAACGGGGTCAATATCCCCATTCCCAGGTATCGTTGGTAGGGTAGCAACCGACTACGCCTCCGAATAGGACAATCCTACGCCGAAGAGCATCATAAACTAAGGTATGTCCCAATACAGGCATCGGTTTATTCTCCGGTGATTTCAGCGACCAGTTTGTGCCGTCATACTCCCATGTTTCATCATCACCTATGCATACAATTCTATTTCTGCTTGAATCATATGCCATAGCATAAGAAGATTTTGTCGAACTATTAGCCGGTGATTTTATTAATGTCCAGTCTATTCCATTCCACTCCCACAGTTCATTAGTCCAGCAGAAGCCCCTGTATAATAAGGTTTTATGCCTGTTAGAATCATATGCCATAGCCGTGCCCCATAGTGCTGATGGTTTATGAATCGGTGTTCTTAACGTCCAGTCTGTTCCATCCCATTCCCATGTTTCATCACTATAAGAGCTGTCGGTTTCTCCTCCGAATAATACGATTTTATTACGCCCGGAATCATATGCCATAGCAGGATAACGTCGTCCCGGCGGTTTGTGAGCAGGTGTTCTCAATGTCCAGTCTATTCCATCCCATTCCCATGTTTCATCAGAGAGAATATCTTTGTCAGTAGAAGAACCAATCACTCCGCCGAATAATACGACTTTACCGGTGACAGATTCATATGTCATAGCGTGACCATACCGCCCTGAAGGTTTATGGTCCGGTAATGTTAATACCCATCTTGTTTTATGTCTTTCCCACGTTTCATCACTCCAGTCAGAACCACCGAATAATACGGTTATACTTCTGGTAGAATCATACGCCATCGCATGACCATATCGTGGGGATGGTTTATGATTTGATGTTATCAAAATCCAGGAAATAGCCGTGTTGATTGATACTTCATTAGAATATTGGGAGTAATTGTGTGAATCGCCCACCGGGTGACCCTGTGGGTCATATGCCATAATGCGATAATAATAAACCGTATCTTCTTTCAGACCGGTATCGGAATAAAAAGTTGTATTTGTTCCGACTGTAGCTATTTCATTATAGGCAGATATTGGGTCTGTTTTGCGTTCTATTTTGAAGTTAATTTTAGAATTAGAATCAAATGTCCAATTCAGGTCAATTCCGCATTGGCGGGATGACGATACAGCCTTACCGGTCAGATTCAATGAAGCATTAGGAGGAGGTGTATTATTATTACAATTTATAACGTTTGCTGTAATAATAGTCATTACTATAAATGATAGGGCGAACCCCGTTAGAGATAGGTCGTCCCAAAGAGACGATCGTTTTAGATTAGTAATATGATGTTTGGTGCTGGTGTTATGTAGAGAAGATAACCGTTTGACATAAGTTGTATTAGGCATCTCTAACGGGGCGAGCTGTTTTATCTTTATCGGATTTATTTTAACCATATTGCGGCATTGTTATTTAATTGGGTCTAATAAACGATTATACACATAAAATGATAGGATGAGAAATAAATATGATATTAAATAAGTGTTTTAGCGTCCCGATGCTTCATTCAGGACGCTCCGTATCGTAGCATCGGAGCGAAGGAAGATATCTTTTATTATATTAGATTGGCTTGCCAATATTAATAGCCCCATTCCCAGGTATCGTTGATAGGGTAGCAACCAACGAATCCTCCGAATAGGACAACCTTATGTCGAGCATCATCATACACTAAAGCATGTCCCCATATAGGCATTGGTTTATCTTCAGGTGATTTAAGCGACCAATTTGTGTCGTCATACTCCCATGTTTCATCCTGACCTATTAATACCATTCTATCCCTGATAGGGTCATATGCCATAGCATGAGAACATTTTGCCGAGTTATTGGCTGGTGTCGTTATTACCCAGTTTGCTCCATCCCATTCACACATTTCAGTCATCCACCCAAATCCCCTGAAGAAGAAAATCTTGTGTCTGTTAGAATCATATGCCATAGCGGTTCCCCATTGTCCTAATGGTTTATGAACCGGTGTTCTCAACGTCCAGTCTGTTCCATCCCATTCCCATGTCTCATCGCTATAATCGATATCAGTTTCTCCTCCGGATAATATGGTTTTAGCACGTTTTGAATCATATGCCATAGCCGAGACTCGTCGACCTGATGGTTTATGGACCGGTGTTTTCAACGTCCAATCAGTTCCATCCCATTCCCATGTCTCATCAGAGCGGATATCTTCGTATGTGTCAGATAGGGTGGCCATCATTCCTCCGAATAATACGACTTTACCGCGAGCCGAATCATATGCCATTGCATGACCATATCGCGGTAATGGCTTATGAACTGGTGATTTTAATATCCATTCTGTGCCTTCTCTTTCCCAAGTTTCATCGGTCCAGTCAGAACCACCGAATAATACGATTCTATTCCTGGCAGAATCATATGCCATCGCATGACCATATCTTGCCGATGGGTTAGTATCCTTTGATGTCGCCAAAATCCAGGAAATAGCCGTGCTTACTGATACTTCATTAGAATATCGGGAGTAATTACCCGCCTGACCGGTCGCCAGGTCGGGCAGGTTTGAATCATATGCCAGAATACGATAATAATAAACCGTATCTTCTTTCAGACCGATATCTGAATAAGAATTTATATTTGATGCAACTGTAGCTATTTTATTATAGGCAGATATCGGGTCTGTTTTGCGTTCTATTTTAAAGTTAATTTTAGAATTAGAACCAGATATCCAATTTAAATTAATCTGAGATGACGATACAGCCTTACCAGTAAGATTCAATAACGTATTTGACGTATTAAATTTGTTATTACTGCAATATATGCCACTTCCTGTAATTATAATTAGTCCTATAAATAATAAGACGATGTGTTTTATTTTAATCATCTAATATTTCCATAATTAAAAATAAACCCCGTTAGAAATGACAATATCAACCGCTAATAAAAGTAGCGAAAGTTATCTTGTTGTAACGTTACAAATATTTCTAACAGGGTAAAGGAAAAAGACCCTTTTTTTCAAAAGGGCCCTTCCTTATATCAAAAATTACTATTAACAGAGTCTGTCTATTACCATACCGGTATCAGCATAATATGATTCATAATTATCATCGGCATATCAATATTATTCTCTGTTATTTTATTGAGCGGACTTGTTTTACTCTCATCCAGTAAGAATCCAAGCCCTGCCATC
>JAZDFP010000083.1:0-4959 GCA_043807745.1 Planctomycetota bacterium | reverse complement strand
TGTCTGCCGTCACCGAAGATAATCGGCTGTCTGCCTTTGAGCATTGCATTAATGAATTTAATGATGACACCGGCATAAGGTGAATTGGGGTCTTGCCTTGGCCCGAAGACATTAAAATATCTCAAGGCAACAATCTCCATCTGATGGATACGCGAGAAGGTGCGACAATAAGTTTCTCCGATAAGTTTGGTTGCACCATAAGGCGATATAGGAGCAGGTATAAAAGATTCATGCTGGGGCAGTGTCTTGACATCGCCATATATGGAACTGGAAGACGCGAAGACCAGACGCTTAACTCGGGCTTTTTGTGCCTGGATAAGGATATTGAGCGTGCCATTAACATTGACATCATTGAATTTTTCAGGTCGCTTGAGCGATTCAGGGACAGATTTCATTGCGGCTTCGTGGATGATATATTTAACGCCACGAACTGCCTTCTTAACTGCGGGTATATCCCTGATGTCTCCGCGAATCAGGTCTATTCTCTTTATTATTGGTTTTAGGTTCTCTAATCTGCCTGCAGAAAAGTTATCAATGACTTTAACCTTGGCACCGTCTCTCACTAATCTTTCAACGATATGCGAGCCGATAAAACCGGCACCGCCTGTAACTAAAACTTTCATCTTTAAATTCCTCAAGAAAAACTAACCACGAAGTCATCCCGCCGAGACGGGAACACCAAGAATAATCTTTGTGTTCTTCGTGTCTTTGTGGTTACGAAGTTTTCTTGATGTTATATCAGCACTAACCATCTATTATAAAACCATTTATTAAATTGTCCATAATTTTAATAACAGTTATACGAAATGTTACTAACACTATTTATTGACTGGGTAGTTGTTAAGAATATAATAGCAATTGATGTTTCCTCTAAGAATAAAGGTAATAATTAGTTTTTTAATAGTGGTAATTATCACCGGTTCTGTTGCCACGGTAGTCGGGGTGCATCTTATCGGTGAGGGTATTATCAAACAGACCCAGGACAAGATACGAACCGACCTCAATTCAGCCCGCGAGATATATCAGAGGGAAGAAAATGATATCAAGACCGTTGTTCGGCTTACTGCCGAACGATTTTATATCAAGGACTCTCTGATAAAAAACGACCTTACCAGACTCAATTCTGAGATTGCTACGGTCAGAGAAAGAGAATCATTGGATTTTCTCACCATTTTAGACAATCAGGGCAGGGTGATTATCCGACCCAGAAATACTTCTTTGGTTGGTGATGACCAGACCTGGTCTGCGATTGTAAAAAATGCACTGGTATACAAGGATACCTTTGCCGGAACAGAAATAGTGTCCAAAGAGGAATTGCTTAAATGCTCCCCTGAATTAGCGGCTCAGGCATATTTTAAGTTTATATCGACACCGCACGCCAAACCAACTAACAAGACCGAAGAAATCTCAGGTATGGTCATAAAAGCTGCCGCACCAGTTTTGGATTATAATGGTAATATATTAGGCATATTATACGGCGGTAATCTGATTAATCGTAACTATAAGATTGTAGATAAGATAAAAGAGACTGTTTTTCAAGGTCAGGTTTATAAAGGCAAAGACATTGGTACAGCGACTATATTCCAAGGTGATTTGAGGATATCTACTAATGTAAAAAACAAGGAAGGCGAACGGGCCATTGGAACTCGTTTGGCAGAAGATGTTTACGAACAAGTCTTGGTGAAAGGACAGCCCTGGATAGAACGTGCCTTTGTGGTTAATAATTGGTATATCACTGCATATGAACCAATCAAGAATATAAGTAATGAAATTATTGGAATTCTATATGTGGGCATTTTGGAAGATAAGTTTGTGGATATGAAAAGAGAAACAATATGGCTATTGATAAGTATCACTATTATAGGGGTAATTGTTGCTCTTATTGTATCTTACTTTTTGGCGAAGAGTATTACAGAACCAATTCATCATTTGGCGTTAGCCTCACAAGAACTGGCAAAAGGAGATTTCAATCAGGAAGTAGATGTCAAATCAAAAGATGAAATCGGTGAATTAGGAAACGCCTTTAATTTTATGATTTCTTCTATTAAAGAAAGAGATGAGAAACTCAGGCAACATACACAGCAGGTGGTTGTCCGTTCTGAAAGACTGGCAATGATTGGTCAATTAGCCGCTGGTGTAGCCCATGAGATAAATAATCCACTTGCAGGATTACGAACCTATGTTAAGTTGATAAATAAAGAAATATCAGATTTGGGAATACCAGAAGGCAGTTTCCCAAAATATCTTTCATTAATGGAGCGGGAGACCATCCGCTGTAGTGAGGTGGTACGGAATCTTCTTAACTTTGCCCGTCAAACTGATACCCGCCTACAATTGGTTGATATAAACCATATTCTTAATGAGGCACTTTCGTTTATTGAACATCAAATTATTATGCTGGATATCAAGGTGGAAAAAAACTTTGGGACACTACCGCAAACCGTTGCTGACTTTTCACAACTTCAACAGGTTTTTATGAATATTATCTTAAATGCCTGTGAATCAATGACAACAAAAGGACAATTGTTATTAAGTGCAAACTATTTGGAATTAGTTAATCAAATAGAAATCAAAATTCAGGATACCGGTTCAGGAATACCGCCGGAAATTCTTCCCCGTATCTTTGAACCGTTCTTTACAACTAAAAAGAAAGGCACAGGGCTCGGCCTTTCTGTTGCTTACGGCATTATTAGCCAACATAAAGGAACAATTGAAGTAAACAGCACTGTTGGAGTAGGTACAACCTTTATAATAAAATTACCGGTTCAGCAATCCATGACTAAAAATGGTGCGAGCCCCGTTAGAGATGTTTGATATAAAAGAAATAGTTTAGTTATGAAAGATAACTCTGATACAAAAGAAAATGGTAACCCAGCGGAGACGGTCGTTTCACAAAATGGGAAACGACCTATTTCTAACGGGGCGAGCAAATAAGTGGAAAATATTTGTATTAGACCGCTCGGAGAAGTATCTGACGAAATGCTTCAGTATTTAACGAATGAATTATCTCTAATATTTGATAGGGATGTAATATCTTTGTCTTCAATACTTATTCCATCACAGAGCTATGATGTTAAGCGTCGGCAGTATCTTTCTACTGAACTATTAAAAATACTACTGTCAACATCTCCATTAGATGCATACAAAACATTAGGTATTACAGAAGTTGATATTTTTATTCCGATATTTACTTATGTGTTCGGCGAGGCTCAATTAGGTGGCAGAGCGGCTTTAATATCTCTTGCTCGTTTAAGACCTCAACACTATGAAGAACTACCAGATGAAGAACTATATAAAATGAGAATCCTGAAAGAAGCCGTCCACGAATTAGGACATACCTTCGGCTTGACTCACTGCGTTGAGCCAAAGTGTGTAATGCGATTTGCTAATAATATTGTAGAAGTGGATGATAAGGGCTCCCATTTTTGTCCCAATTGCGCTTATTTAATAATGGTCAAGAAAAATCCTAACCACGAAGGCACAAAGACACTAAAAGAGAACACGAATCACCCACAGGGTGACCCAGTGCGGTCAGACGAATACGGCGAATAAGACGAATTAGAATTATTCGTGTGATTCGTTCTATTCGTGCCATTCGTGTTCCTCTGGTGATTTTGGTGTCTTGGTGGTTAATATTAATATAATTTCCTATATTATTTGATAAAAGGAGAATTAAATTATGGATAATTTTAGAATTCTGGTTATTGATGATGAAGAAATCGTCAGGGAATCTCTTTCAGACTGGCTTAAGAAATTTGGTTACTATGTCGAAACCGCTGAAAACGGTACGAAAGGTCTGGAAAAAATACGTAATAGCAACTGGACTATTATGTTGGTAGACCTTAAATTACCCGATATAGGCGGTTTAGAAATCCTGAGAGAGGCGCGCAAGATTCAACCCAATTCTGTTGTTATCATCATTACTGCCTATGCTACAGTGGATACAGCAATTCAGGCAATGAAAGACGGCGCCTATGACTATGTCACCAAACCCTTTGACCCCGATGAAATTAATATTATCATTCAAAAAGTCATTGAGCATCAAAAATTAGTTGACGAAAATATATTTCTACGTCGTGAACTAACCAAACGCTATACTTTTCAGGATATCATCAGCAAAAGTCCGAAGATGAACGAGGTATTTGAACTGATTAAAACCGTGGGACCAACAAAATCTACGGTGTTGATACAGGGAGAAAGCGGAACCGGTAAAGAATTAGTTGCCCGTGCAATTCATCAGATGAGTCCAAGAAACCAACAACCGTTTATTACAGTTTCCTGTGGTGCCTTGACCGAATCGCTTCTTGAAAGCGAATTATTCGGACACGAAAAAGGTTCTTTTACAGGTGCCATTGCCCAGAAAAAAGGCAAGTTTGAACTGGCTGACAACGGCACTATTTTCCTTGATGAAATAGGTGATATTGACCCAAAAACACAGGCAGACCTCTTGAGGGTATTGCAGGAAAAAGAATTCACCCGCGTGGGCGGACAGGAATCTATCAAAGTGGATGTTAGAATCATCGCCGCTACCAATAAAGACATCCAGAAACTTATGCAGGAAGGCAAGTTCAGGCAGGACCTCTATTACCGGCTCAATGTTATCACTATGCACCTTCCGCCGTTACGAGAACGCAAAGAAGATATCACTCTTTTATGCGAACACTTCCTTCATAAATATAATATAGAAAACAACAAGAAGGTACAGCGTATTTCAGAAGACACCTTGAAAATCCTGATGGAACACAATTGGCAGGGAAATATCAGGGAATTGGAACATACTATAGAACACGCTGTAACCATAGAAAAGACCAATATTATTACCCCTGAAAGCCTGCCATCATCCTTTCAAAAAGAAGGAGTTTTTTCCTGTACCTATGTATCAGAAGATAAACCCTTAGAAGAGGTGGAAAAAGAATATATCCAGAGAATCCTTAATAAACATCAGTGGAATATTAATAA
>JAZDFP010000082.1:0-4390 GCA_043807745.1 Planctomycetota bacterium | reverse complement strand
CATTAATAGACTTTTTCCGGGTGTTAGTATCACCGGCTATCTTCTCTAAGAAATGGTTCACAAGGAGTGGTATATCTTCTTGTTTTTCTCTCAATGGAGGCAGGTTGATGGTGATGACATTTAATCGGTAATAGAGGTCATCCCGGAAGGAACCTTTTTGGACTAGTTGTTTTAGGTCTTGGTTCGTAGCGGCGATGATTCTGACATTTACCTTAATGGGACCCTTTCCGCCCACAGGTCTAATCTCGCATTCCTGCAGAACCCTTAAAAGTTTCTTCTGCATCTCCTCGTCCATTATGCTGACCTCGTCTAAGAAAAGTGTGCCGCCATCTGCCAATTCAAAGAGCCCCTTCTTATCAGAGATAGCACCGGTAAAGGCACCTTTAATATGCCCGAAGAGTTCGCTTTCCAATAGTCCAGAAGCGAGGGCGGCACAATTCTCGGAAACAAAGGGCTTAGCCTTACGAGCACCATTGAAGTGAAGTGCCTTTGCCACTAATTCCTTACCGGTTCCAGTCTCACCCTGAATCATTACCGGATAATCTGCCGTGATGGCTTTATCTAAAAGTTTGTAGACCTCACGCATTGGTTTACTTCTACCGATAATATTGGCAAACTGATATTTCTCATAAAGTGCCTTTTCTAATTCACTAATCCGCTTTGTATGTTCCTCAGTTTCTATTGCAGTCTTGACAATCTCTTCTACAACCACATTTGTAAGTTTGAGCATTACCTCAAGGAGTTCTTTAGAGATAGGGGTAATATCAAAGTATGCCTTTTTCAGTTGTTCTAAATCTATGCCTGTATCCTTTACACGTTCGGTAATTTCTTGCCATTCGGTTTCGTTTGGTTGATGAAGAAGTAGTCCACCATATGTGGCGACACAGCCACAATACTTATTGTGGACAATTATTGGAATAGCTACCTCACTCAGACCTGTATAACAAATAAAAATATCAGTTTTAAGAGTGGTTGAAAGTCGGGTGGAGGCCTGTTTTGCTAATTCATCACACCGTCGTTTCCCTTCCTTTGTCTTATAAATAAGTTCACAAAATGGGAAAGGAATATGTTCACGGGGTCCCCGAATATGTTCCCACTCCTTGCGTGTAATACCCATAGCATCAAAATCATCAATTCCGATACTCCTTTTAAATATCTGTTTAAATAGAATGATTGTCTGCTGAAATAAAGGAGAGGCAAGAACTTTTTTCCAGACCTCCCACCCGAGGTGGGTCTGCTCGCCCGAAGGCGAAGTCTCGCCAAAGGCGGATAGAGACTTTTCAGGGTCGCCTCTGGCGACTGCGTTTAATTTAATTTGTTCCATAGAATATATTATAGGACTAAGGCATTATAACAACTTGGTATTATTAATGACCAATTTAAACTCGCATCCCAATAATTTTGCGGCTTTTTGACACGCCATCATCCTGGTCATAAAGATTTCAAAGTATTCCATCACTTGAGAGACTTTGTTGTCAATTGATAGTTCCAGTGTAATGGTCTTCTTTTTGGAATTGACGTGTATTCTGGATTTTTTTACGGCGTAGTTGACCCGGTCGTGGATGTCAAAATTAAGTTCTTTAAGAGAGCGGACACGGGAACTGTGGACATCAGCCTTGTCGGCGATAACGATTGCGGCAGAAATGGGATTAACTGGTTCGCCTCTTTCCTCGTCGTGGTTGCCTATGGCGCTGATAATCAGGGCAATGTCTTTATAATCAGCCTTCAGTTCCTTGAGGATATCATAAGCCAGAAATGCGCTTGATATGCCGTGGTCGTTACGGTTTATGGTATTGCCGATATCGTGAAGATAGCCGGCAATGGCGCCTAATATTCTGTTATGACGGTTATAGCCGAGTCTCTCCAGGATATGGTCGGTTATTTTGGCAACTATTTTGGCATGCCTGAGACCGTGTTCGGTATATCCTAAAGCCGATAGATTGGCATCAGCCATCTCCATAAATATCCTGGTGCCGGGATGAGATTTAACCAGTTCTAAAGTAATCATTTGATTTCCTCCTTATCAAATCTAATTGAGACCGTCCCGACGTAACGTCGGGGCGGTGTCAGTTTTGAGACCCGTCACGGAGTTTATACCGCTTCCAGCGGTGTTCAGGGTGAAATTATTGACCCCGCCAAGGCGGGGTCAATAATTTTATTTTGCATATATTAAATTAAATAAATTATCAGCAAGTTCTTTATCCAGATTTCTAAGTATTTTATATTCTCCTAAGGCATGACCGCGGTTGTTTGTTTTATGATAGGCAACTCCAAGACTATAGTGTGCGTTTGCATAATCAGACTTGATACGAACAGATTCTTTATATGATTCTAATTCTTTTTTCTGGTCACCTGTTTTACCATATGCAATACCAAGACTATGATATGCCTTGGCATAACCAGGTTTGAAGTGAATAGCCTGTTTGTATAATTCAATCGCTTTCTGATAATCCCCGGATTCTGCATAGGTAATTCCAAGGTTATAGTGCGCTTCAGCATAATCAGGTTTCAGGCGGATGGCTTCCTTATATGATTCTATTGCTCCTTGATAATACCCCGATTCACTGTAAGCAACTCCAAGATTGTTATATGCTTCAATAAAATCGGACTTGATGATAATGGCTTGT
Organism: Planctomycetota bacterium; assembly: GCA_043807745.1. Taxonomy (GTDB): domain Bacteria; phylum Planctomycetota; class MHYJ01; order JACQXL01; family JACQXL01; genus JAZDFP01. The sequence continues at coordinate 1,763 of JAZDFP010000082.1, read as the reverse complement.
TTATACGATTTTATTTCATTCTTCAAATCCCCGGATTTTCCATATGCAACCCCAAGACCAAAGTATGCCTTGGCATAATCAGGTTTAATGTTTATGGCTTGCTTGTATGATTCAATTGCTTTTTGATAATCTTTCAGTTTTCCCAATGCAATACCAAGATTATAATGTGCTTGAGTATATTCAGGTTTAATGCGTAATGTTTCCTTGAACGACTCTATTGATTTTTCCCATTCATCGGTTTTCCCGTATATAATACCGAGGTTATAATATGCATCAGTAAAATCAGATTTCAGGCGAATGGATTCTTTATATGATTCTATTGCTTTCTGATAATCTTTTAATTTGCCATACGCAGTCCCGAGACCGAAATATGACATAGCATCATCGGGTTTAAGACTGATGGCTTTTTTAAATGCTTCTATTTGCTTATTGAAATCCTGTGATTTTCCATAGACAATTCCAAGATTATATTGTGCCTCAGCTTCGTCAATTTTAGAGCGGATAGAGTCTTTGTATAATTCTATGGCTTTCTTCAAATCACCGGTTTCTTCATATGCAATTCCAAGGCCAAAGTATGCTTCTGTAGTATCAGGCTTGATGTTTATGGCTTGTTTGTATGATTCTATTGCCTTATGCAAATCACCCGATTCTCTATAAGCAACTCCAAGATTATAATAGGCAGCGGCAAAATCAGGTGCAAGGTGAATGGCTTGTTTATATGATTCTATTGCTTTATGCAAATCTTTTGATTTTTCATAGGCAACACCAAGATTATTATGCGTCCCGGCATAATCAGGTTTTAAACGGATGGCTTCTTTGTATGATTCTATTGCCTTTTGATAGTTATCGGATTTTCCATATGCAATGCCAAGATTATAATGGGCTTCGGATAAATCAGGTTTGAGGCGGATTGCTTCGCTGTATGATTCTATTGCATTATCCCAATCGCCCGATTCCCCATAAGCAACCCCTAAATTATAATGAGATTCAGCTATATTAGGCTTAAGACGAACGGTTTGCTTTAATAATTCTATGGATTCTTTTCCTGTAATCATTTTTGTGTTTAATTAAAATATAATACCAAAAATTGGAAATAAAAGCAAGTAAAAATAACACGATAGTAAATTTTGATTTTATCTGTTTTAAAGTGTTAAATTATCTAATATTAGTTATAATATATTTTATTGAATCAGTGAAAAAGATGGAAAGGATTTTATTTAATGAAGATTGCGATTACAGGTAAAGGAGGGGTAGGTAAAACCACCGTTGCTTCACTTTTAGCAAAAGCGTGGGTACAAGATGGTTATAAAGTGTTAGCTATAGATGCTGACCCTGTCGCAAGTTTAGGTGAAGCTCTTGGATTCCCGGAGTCAGATAAAATAATTCCTTTAAGCGAGATGTCTGAATTGATAGAAGAACGAACGGGTGCTAAACCGGGCACACTGGGGCAGATGTTTAAACTTAATCCCAGAGTTGATGACCTGACTGATAAGATTGCTTACCTTCATAATGGTATTAGACTTCTGGTAATGGGTGGCGTTAAAACCGGCGGTAGCGGTTGTGTTTGCCCTGAGAGTTCTTTAATTAAATCGTTAATCAGGCATCTGTTACTGGATAGGGACGAACGGGTTATTATAGATATGGAGGCAGGGATTGAACATTTAGGTCGTTCAACAGCTGATGCAGTAGATTATATGATTATAATTGTTGAGCCGGGATTACGGAGTATCCATACCGCCCAGAGAATAAAAATACTCGCTGAA
>JAZDFP010000081.1:0-2852 GCA_043807745.1 Planctomycetota bacterium | reverse complement strand
CGCCCGGGACGGGGAACGCAATGCCCTCAAAGCGGCTATCCAGCAACGGATTATCCAGGGCGGACAGATGATTGTCAATTCTAAGTTTGATGCGACAACCATCGATAGGCAGAATGCCGTTAATACGACATTGCTGAACGGATTAAGAGACTCGGCTAAGTGCGAACCTTTCGCAACTGCGCCGGCTCCGGATAAGTGTCTCTGCATCTGGGTAAAAGAGGAAGCCTATTTCTATCTGCATTTGCTGATAGGATTGGGTACAACATAAGTTAGTTGGCGTGAGCCCCGACGTAAAGTCGGGATAAGAGGCTGTAACGACTAAAGTCTAACAGCCTCTAAAAGGGACGAGTGCACGCGTCCCCGACCACGCGCTACAGGCTGTCATTCCCGCGTAGGCGGGAATCCAGTCTTAACTATATAGATTCCTGCTGGAGTTTATCCCGTGAACATCTGGACTCCCGCTTTCGCGGGAGTGACAACACGGGGCAGGAATGACAATAAAAGAAAAGGAGGAAACAGTATATGTCATACAAACCAAGATATTTTGACGGGCAGGTTACTACGCCTGCTATAGTCCCCGGTGCGGTGACCGAGGAAAAGATTGCGGATAATGCCGTGACTTCAGCCAAGATTAAGGATGAGACTATTCAAAGCGTTGATATTGCTTCAGGGCAGGTCAGGACCGAGGACTTAGCCGATGGTTCAGTGACTCTGTCTAAATTGGGTAGCGATGTAACACTTACGCCATTACCTGATAATGCGGTTACCACAACGAAAATAGCAGTAGGCGCGGTTGACAATGAGCGGTTAGCGAATGACGCAGTTGTCTCAGATAAGATTGCTCAGGGTGCGGTTACTTCTACCAAGATTGCGGACGGCGCAGTGATTGCTTCCAAGATTGATACCAATGCAATAACTAAGTCAAAGATGGCTGACAATTCAGTGGGCTATTTAGAAATAATAGACGGTTCTGTAACTACGCCGAAGATTGTCAATGGCGCAGTTACGCCTGAGAAGTTATCCTTTGTGCCGGGCGGAGCGAGACCGTTGGTGCCTCCGGTTGCAACGGATGAAATAGCCGATAATGCGGTTGAAACAGCCAAGATTGCAGACCTCAATGTTACCACTGGTAAACTCGCCGATGGCGCGGTTACGATACCTAAATTAGGTTTTAAGGTTGTGGGAGTTGTGGTTCTGCAAGGTCAATATAACGGGGATTCGGCTTCTGACCCTGATTTGGTCAATGGACAAATTCTGGGATTCTATCCGACCAATCAAAGGAGCGGTGAGATTCAGATAATAGCCCTGAATATATACGGTTCAGTCAGGGTTACCCTGCTCGCCCCGGCTTTGTATGATAGTAGGTTTAATGTGATTGTGTTAAGAGGATAGCCACCCTCCTACGTCCCACGGGGACTTCGGCGGGCAGGCAGATTACACAGATTTAAGAAAGAGGAACACGAATAGCCCACAGGGTCACCCAGTGGGCGACACGAATATATATTATATTTTGATTGACTACTCAGATTTTTTCTAATAATCATATTTGTCATACCTGCGAACCTGCCGGCAGGCAGCAGGAATCCAAATAATCTAATACTGGATTCCCGTTTGCACGGGAATGACGCTTGGGGGAAGGATGACAACTTTTAACTAATAACCACTGTAACAGAATTTCGAAATACGCCACAGAGAACACGGAGAAATACAAAATAAAGTTTGTTATGAAAACAGATAGATTCGCTTTACTCACTACAAGTACGGTCTGGCAGACGTCTTTGTCCGAAAGAGATGGCTTGAAATTCTTTAATCGCGGTAAAGTCCGTGATGTTTATGAGACTAAAGACCATTTGCTGATTGTTACCACAGACCGGCTGTCTGCTTTTGATGTAGTTTTGCCCGACCCGATTCCTTATAAGGGAGCGGTGCTGACCGCCCTATCTGCCTTCTGGTTCAATCTGATAAAAGACATAACCGCAACACATTTTATCACGGCTGATTTCGGTCAAATCGTTTCCAAGATACCGGCAGTTTCCAAGTATAAGAAGGAGTTAGAAGGCAGGACAATGCTGGCAAGAAAGGTGAAGGTTTTTCCGGTAGAGTGTATTATCAGAGGTTATTTGGCCGGCTCTGGTTGGAAGGAATATACCGGGACCCAGAGCGTCTGCGGAATTAAATTGCCTTCGGGTTTAAAAGAGTCGGAACGATTAAGAGAGCCTATTTTTACACCATCCACCAAAGCAACGAGCGGACACGATGAGAATATATCTTTTGAGAAAATGGTTGAAATAATTGGTAAAAAAGATGCAGAAGAATTAAAATATAGAAGTTTGGAGATATATGAACGGGCTCATCAATATGCCCTGGGTAAAGGAATAATTATCTGCGATACGAAATTAGAATGGGGTAAAACCGAGCAGAATGAAATTATTCTGGCTGATGAGTTATTGACCCCGGACTCTTCCCGTTTCTGGCCGGTTGATAGTTATGCGCCGGGCAAGGGGCAGCCTTCTTTTGATAAGCAGTTTGTCCGTGATTATTTGGAAACCTGCGGTTGGAATAAAACACCGCCGGCACCTAAATTACCGGCAGAGATTATAAGAAAAACATCAGAGAAATATCAGGAGGCATATAAAAGACTGACCGGGAATAAATTATAATTGTCTAACAACGGGATTTAGCGGATTTTCCGCCAAAGGCGGATCAGCCTCTGGCCGAAACAGATATTCATCTTAATCAGCTTAATCCGTTTAATCCTGTTGTTTAAGCCGGGGTGGTGGAATTGGCAGACACGTACGTTTGAGGGGCGTATGGCTTAGTCCGTAGGGGTTCAAATCCCCTCCCCGGCATTA
>JAZDFP010000080.1:0-7840 GCA_043807745.1 Planctomycetota bacterium | reverse complement strand
ATATTAGTAGCATCCCGAGTTGTTACTGATGGTGCAGGTAGTACTCGTGCTGGGGTACTACTTCCGCTATCGTTATTTATATTACACGAGCCGGTTAGCATCAGAGCAACTACTAATGTTAATAGCGCCGATTTCATCAATCTTATTGTATTCATATAACTCCTTTCATATTTAATTGTTTCTGTCATATATATGAACGTTTGAGGAGTGCAAAAAACTGCATAGTAGTTTAAGATTTATGCTGATAATTTGATATTATTACTCATTACTTCATTACGGCACCCGGGAATAATTATCATCCCGACAAAGTCTATCGGGCTTGTCCCGACAGTATTTGTCGGGGATATTGTTTTACGGAACCCGAGAATAATTATCATAGGCATAGCCGGTTTACACTGACCCCGACAAAATGTTGGGGGAATGTGTCATATCGCCCAGCGACACGGGACTGATTCCCACCGTAATTCGTGGGTCGTGGCGTTGGTCGCTTTAGTGATACGGGTGACAGTATTAGCACTATTATAGTCATCAACGGCCGTGAATCCATCGGTGATGGTGGTAAAGGTCTGGTTTGCCCCGTATGTTGTGCCGGCAGAATTGGTTCCGACCACCCTGAAGTTATACAGTGTACCGGCTGATAATGAACTCACGTTTGCAGTAACAGGAATAGGACTCGTGCCACTTCCAGGGAGCGAAGCAACACTCTGTTGACTTCTATAAGATACAGAAGTCCCATAATCAAAGTAGCAAGAGGTAACATCCAAACCATTTGGATTTACAGTTCCGTTTAATGTGGCAGAGTTAGAACTAATATTAGTAGCATAATTAGTTGTGCAGGTCGGTAGTGAACCAGCAGCAGGCGTCCTTGAATAATTATCAAAGGCATAGCCGGTCATATCGCCCAGCGAATAGGGGGAAATGCCCACCGCAATCGTGGTCGTGGCGTTGGTCGCTTTCGTGATGCGGGTAACATTATTAGAATACCTATTTGCCACCCAGCAATAGGTCCCATCTACCGCGATTCCATTGGGGTTAGTTCCCACCGCAATCGTGGTCGTGGTGTACTCTGATTTACTGATGCGGGTTACATTATTAGAATTCCTGTTTGCCACCCAGCAATAGGTCTCGTCAACCGCGACTCCAATGGGACCACTTCCGACCGGAAGCGAGAAGAGGGCTAAATCAGACTTCCTAATCAGATAGACAATATTTTGACCAAAAATTGCCACCCAGCAATAGGTTTCATCTACCGCGATTCCATTGGGGTTAGTTCCCACCGCAATCGTGGTCGTGGCTAAAGTGGACTTTGTGATGCGGGTGACACTATTACCACCAGGTCTATTATAATTATTTGTCATCCAGCAATAGGTCTCATCTACCGCGACTCCAACGGGGCCAAGTCCGACCGTAATATTGGTCGTGGCTAAAGTGGACTTTGTGATACGGGTAATATTAGCAGAATCAATATTTGCCACCCAGCAAAAGGTCTCATCTACCGCGACTCCCCAGGGGTTAGTTCCCACCGCAATCGTGGTCGTGGTGTAATCTGATTTATTGATGCGGGTGATATTATTAGTATTATAATTTGTCACCCAGCAATAGGTTTCATCTACCGCGACTCCATTAGGGTTAGTTCCTATCGCAATATTGCTCGTGGTGGAATCTGACTTCTGGATGCGGGTAACATTATCAGAACCAAAATTTGCCACCCAGCAATAGTCATCAATGGTCGTAGGCACAGCGGTTGTGGTAAATGTCAGATTATTTCCATAGGTTGTTCCGGAAGCATTGACTCCGACCACCCTGAAATTATAGAAAGTATTTGGAGTAAGACTATTGGCTGTGTCTGAAACTGCAACACTGTTAAAGCCGTCGCCGATTGACTGTGCAGTTGGGATAACAGTGTACAAAGTAGTCAAGCCATACTCAAAATAGGCAGTAGTAGCAGTGCCATTAGGATTTACAGTGCCATTTAATGTGGCTGAACTATTAGTGATATTAGTCGCAACATTAGTAGTGCAGGTTGGTGCTGCACCAGGGTTACCAGTAGTAAATATCAGATTATTCCCATTGGTTGTTCCTCCAGCATTGGTCGCCACAATCCTGAAATTATATATAGTAGATATTGATAATGAACTTATGTTTGCAGAAACAGAAATAGGACTTATCCCATTTCCTATACTTTGTGAAGTTGTGGTAGATTGGTATAAAATGGGAATCGCACCCAATTCTATCGGAGGAATAGTTTGTCCCCACTGGAAATAGGCATTAGTATCAATCCCGTTCGGATTGACCGTGCCGTTTAGGGTGGCAGAGTTAGTGGTTACATTAGTAGCCGCATTAGTGGTGCAGGTTGGCGGTTGTGGTGGTTGAGTGGTAAAACTCCAGAGAATTCCCGGTGTTGTGCCGATAGAATTCTTTGAGTCAATCCGCCAGTAATAGGTCGTGCTATAAGAGAGTGTGCCCGAATTATAAGAAGTTGTCTGGATTCCCGCCTGCGCGGGAATGACAAGCGGAGTAGTCGTGCCGAAATAGACATTGTAAGAAGATGCGCCACTGGCAGAAGCCCAAGAAAGTGATGGATTAAATGAAACATTTGATGCTTCATCAGCCGGATTTGGTGAAGTTACCTGAGCCGGTAAACTAATAGGTTTTGCTGTCTTAAAAGACTTATCAACACCGTAGGATGTACCAGCGGATGAAGCCACTGCGAGTTTGAAGTGATAGGTGGTTTCTGATAATAATCCGCTCAAAGTGGCAGAAACAGAAACAGGACTCGTGCCTTTACCGGGGTAAGGAGTAACAAACACCATCTTTTCATAACCGGAAGTTAAGCCGTATCTGAAATAACAAGAAGTAACATTCTTACCATTTGGATTAACAATGCCATTTAAGGTGGCGGAATCAAGGGTCATATCAATAGCATCCTGAGTTGTTACTGATGGAGCGGGTGGAGTAGAACTCCCGCTATCGTTCCCATTATTTACATTACAAGAGCCGGTTAGCATCATAGCAACTACTAAAGTTAATAGCGCCGGTTTCAATAATTTTATTGTATTCATATAAATAACTCCTTTCATATTTAATGGTCTATTGTTTCCTTCATATATATGAACGTTTGAGGAGTGCAAAAAACTGCATAAGACTTATAAATTAGTATTCGTCAATCTGTCTGACGGATGGGCAGGCAGTAGCAAGTTTTGTTAGTTTCACAGCCCGTTATCCCGACAAAGTCTGTCGGGATTAACGGGGCAGGTCGGCGTGCAGATATTTTAATCTGTTTAATCAGTTCTATCTGCTTAATCCGTTTACTGATTTTCCTTGCCAGTTTAGAGATAGGCTGATATGATTTATGCATATATAAATTTTGGAGAAAATCCATAATTTATTAAACCTTAGAGCCATTTATTTCGTTTATATAATAGGACAAAAGATGTCCCTTTCAGATATAGAGTTATTTTTAGAATTCCAAGAGAATGGAGCAATAGAATTATTTGAAGAGATAGTTAATCGCCATCGTAAAGGAGTTATAAATTTCTTCTACCATTTTATCTGGGATACGGCGCTGGCTGAGGATTTAGCGCAGGAGGTTTTTATAAAATTAGCCGGTGGGGTGAAGAACTATAAACCCACGGCAAGATTCACTGTTTTTTTATATCGGATTGTCCAAAATGTCTGGATAGATTATCTTCGTAAGAAAGCTACTTTGCCTCATCAGATTTCTCTGGAAAAAGCAGTAGGTGATGATGAGGAAAATTGTCTGAAGGATTTAATTGATGATAAAAGTAATTCATCTCTGGATGATATTATAGACGCAGAGGAGAAGACTATTATAAAAAATATTCTGAAGAGGTTAAGCAATGAACAAAGAATGGTTGTGGAATTGTCAGTATTCAGGCATTTAGGATATTCAGAGATTTCAGGGATATTGGGAATACCACTTAACACGGTGAAATCAAGGATGAGACAGGCAATAATTAACTTGAAGGATTTAGTAAAAAAGTAATGGGGTAGATTATGAAATGCCAAAAAGATTATGATTTGGTCGGTTATTTCAATGGTGAAATGAATGATGCAGAAAAATCTGAGATTAAACAGCATCTCGTTTCCTGTTTTGCTTGTCGGCGGGGATTGGAAGATATTAAAGAAAGTATTCTGTCTTTGAGAAATCTGCCGGAAATAGAACCATCTCCTGATTTTACAAAGAATGTTATTGATTGTGTTAAGAAAGAATACGCCCGGCCAACTTTAGTCGTTCCTGAACAAGAGTTCATTAGTTTGTGGAATATCATAAAATATTATCTAAGGCGCAGTCCACCCTGGGCGGTTTCTGCCGCATTGCACATTATAATATTTGCTGCTTTTACATTTATTTTTGTCAATCAGATTCCCAAATCATTTAATCCGTATGGTAATCGTTGGACGAATATTTATCTGCCAAAAGAATCAAACCTGCCCGATGGTCAGGCGGGTATAGAAGAGCATAAAACAGTGGTTGACTCAGTTGCATCATCACATATTCCAGAATTTATGATTAACCAAAAAGAGCTCATTAATAAGATTTCTCAAGGTGATGATAAAATTATAAAACATATTGTCAACCGTGTTGATGAAGAGAATAGAGAAGAATTATTGGCGAAATATAATGGTAAAGAAACAGTTCAGGCGGTTTCGCGGGGTACTAAATGGTTAGCCCAGAGCCAGGAAGAGACTGGGAATTGGGTGCCGAGTAAATACGGCGGTCGTGATGAATATACTGCGGCTCTTACCGGATTGGCGATATTATGTTTTACAGGACAGGGTAATTCACATCTTAAGGGTGATTTCAGCCGGACTGTAAACAAATCAGTTAAATATCTTATTTCGGTACAGCAACCGAACGGACTTTTCAGCACATCCCTGCCCGATCTGGCATCAGGTCAGGCGGCTATGTATAATCACGGGATTGCCACATATGCATTATTGGAAGATTATCTTATTGCTCATAATTATCCGGAAAGCGAATATGATGAGTTGACAAAAGAGTTGGGAGAGGTAATTATAAAAGCCATTTCATTTATTATTAAGGCTCAAAGTAACAACGGTGGCTGGGGTTATATTCCCAAGAGTTCATTGCCTGATACTTCTGTAACAGTCTGGCAGATTCAGGCATTGAGACTTGCTTCTATACTGGATATGCCGGGTGTTGAGTATGCTCTCTACAAAAGCCGCCAGTGGTTATGTGATGTTACGGATGATAATGGATTTGTTGGATATCAATCATTGTTAGACTATCCTAATGGTCCTTATGCATTGACAGCTGCCGGTTCAATCGCGTATCTTTGGATAGATTCATTACCTATTATGAAATCAGATAAACAAGATGATGTAATAAAGAAAAGATTAGATGGATTGCATAGAAAACAGATTGATTTATTAACTGAAAATTTACCGAGAGTTGGGAAAATATCTATAGAAAATGATTTTTATTATTGCTATTGGGGTAGTATGGCGATGATTTCACCTCCACCTGACGGTCAGGTCGTTGGCAATTCAGAATGGGAAAAATGGAATGCACAAATCAAGGAAATTCTTATTAAGAGTCAATCAGAAACGGGGAATTGGCAGGTTAATGATAAATGGGGCATGTTCGGAGGGCAACTCTACGCAACTACTATTGCAGTTCTCACGCTTCAGGTCTATTACCGCTACCCGCCAATGGGAGTCAAATCATCGTAAGTTTTATTCGGTATTCTTTTCTTCTGTAGTTTTAGATGGTTTTTGATGAGAGGATGTAAATAATTTTTCTAATCCTTTGATAAGTTGTGTCAGTGTATCATTATATGGAGTGGTTATTTTCTTCATCTTGCCGTAATCGGATATTTTTTGATTCAAGAATTCTATTTCTGTTGAATTGCTTGATTCGATATCAATAAGCATAGAAGGTTTATGCGGGCCGGCTTTCTGCAAGTATGTCAGACCATTATTAAAGAATTTTCTACCGGGGTCATAACCGTTTGCTTTAGCTACTTCAATAGATTCCTTAAGAATATTTTGCACAAGCTTGTTTGTTTCGGGCAGTTCCATTGCATCTTTCATTGTTAGTCGTGTCAGGGCACATACAGGTGCTAAAGAAGCGTTAAGAATAGTTTTTTCCCATGTGTATTTGCGGATGTCCGGTACAAATTTAGTGGTCAATCCTGCTGTGGTTAAGATATGGACAAGTTTTTCTGCCACAGGCTTTGATTCTGTGGAAAGGGCACCGATATAATTAGGTGCATTAAAGAAAGACATCATTATTTGTCCCTCAACCATAAGATTACCAGCATAATTAATAACTGCCCGAAGGACTTTATTTTTACCTAGAACATTACTTATTTCATGTTCTACATCTAGTCCATTCTGGAAACTAATTACCATAGCATGTTTAGGCATTACTAATTTAACCTGACGTAAAATGGATGTTAAAACAGAAGTTTTTACAGCAATAAAGATATAATCCGGATTGAATTTCTTAAGGTTACTGATACGGTTAGTAACATCATGGATGGTGGTCTGGAAATTAACTACACCTGATACGGTAATTCCTATTTTCTTTATTGTCTCAAGACGTGGTTTGAGTATGTCAACGAGAACGACTTGGTGTTTAGTTCGTGCGAGATAGGCACCGAGGATACAACCGATAGGACCTGCTCCAATAATAGCAATTCTTATGGGTTGCTCCTTTTGCTTTAAAAACCGTTGTTTAGTAACTTTATGTCCGCGTTTGGCAACTTCTTGTCTTTTATTTTTTCTTTTCATATAGTAGTTCTTTTATAAAATAAATTATAATAAACCTTGAAGTTTTATTTTTTAGGGATATGTTATACTGGGACTGATGAAAAGCTTTTATGTGAAACGTATTAATATTATTGACATATTGCTTTTCAACAGCCTCATATATAAAATTTTTATTACGGTATAAGTCAAGTAAATTAATAAAATTATATGTTAAAGAAAAAATTGGGGATCATTGACCTTTCTGCTAAAAAGGTTAAGATTGAGGAAATTCCTGATTCTTTACGCAAGACCTTTTTAGGAGGCCGTGGCTTGAATGTTTACTATCTCAATAAATATTTAAAGAAAGATACAGACCCTTTATCACCGGATAATGTTTTTATTGTCGGTGCCGGTTTATTGACAGGGACTCTATCCCCTTCATCAAGTCGTTTTAATGTAAGTGCTAAATCGCCAGAATCAGGTATCTTGGGTGATGCAAATTGCGGCGGCTTTTTTGGTCCTGAATTACGTTATGCCGGTTTTGACCGTCTCATCATTTTAGGTAAAGCCAAAAAACCGGTTTATCTTTATGTTAATAACGGTAAAATTGAAATCCGTGATGCAGAGGGATATTGGGGAAAAGATACTACAGAGGTTCAACAATTATTTAGAAAAGAATTAGGACATTGTGAAATGATGCTTTGTGGCGTGGCAGGTGAAAATCAAGTCCGTTTTGCCTGTGTAAGAACAGGAATAAAAAATGCGGCTGGTCGATGTGGTATGGGTGCAGTAATGGGGTCTAAAAATCTTAAAGCTATCGTTGCTCAGGGAAGTGAAGGTATCAAAGTGAAATATCCTGAGCGTATGCAAAAATTGGTGGAGGAACTTAAACAATATCTTTTTTCTTCCAAAATCACTCATATTCTTGGGAAAGTCGGGACTCCTTTATTATATGAAGTTAGTAATGCTCTTGGTGCTATCAGAACCAAGAATAGTCAACTTAATGCATGGACCGATGAACTAAATGCCGATAAAATAGAAAAATATGTAGAAAAGATGGTTGCTTGTTCTTCTTGTATGGTCCATTGCCGTCACAGGAATA
>JAZDFP010000079.1:0-6157 GCA_043807745.1 Planctomycetota bacterium | reverse complement strand
TTCAGCTTCATTGCCGGTTGCGAATACAATCACCTTACGGGTTTTGCCTATTCCTTTAGGAAGACTTAATGAACCCCGCATCTGGTGCTCGCTTTTTGCGGCATCAATACCGAGCCGGATGGCTAATTCCACGGTTGCATCAAATTTGACAGGCGGTAATTGTTTAAGTATGTTTACTGCCTCTAAAATCTCATACAACTTCTCTTTTACAGCACCTTTTTCTTCTTGAGGCGCAGAACTTTTGTCAATTTCTTTTAATTGCTGGGTAATCTTTTGATATCTTTTACTTCTCTTTTTCATATAATTATTAATTTATGCCGTCACCTCAATACCCATATTACGGGCAGTTCCTTCTATTATTTTAACAGCTTTTTCTATGTCGGCAGTATTAAGGTCTTTTAATTTGGCTTTTGCGATTTCTATAACCTGTTGTTTGGTTACCTTTCCCACTTTAACTTTATTAGGTTCGCCTGAACCTTGAGCCAGGCCGGCTGCTTTTTTCAGCAGAACCGATGCCGGCGGTGTCTTTATTATAAAATCAAATGAGCGGTCTTTATATATGGTTATAATAACCGGCGTAGTCATTCCCTGTTTGTCTTTAGTCTGCGAATTAAAACGCGATACGAATTCGCCGATATTGACACCGTGTTGTCCCAGTGCAGGTCCTACCGGCGGGGCTGGGGTTGCCTGGCCGCCCGCTACCTGTAATTTTACTACCGCTTTTATTTCCTTTGCCATAAATCATAATCTCCTGATTCTTTTATGAGTCCATCTAAATAGCATATTATAATAATATATGCAAGAAAGTAAAGTAATTATTTATATATCTAATATATTATCTGAAATTCTAAGGTATAAAATTTACATCAGGGGTTATCTTATATGAAAACTCTGATAGTAATTTAATTGTATCATCCAAATCTGATATTGAAACCACCTCTATCGGCGTATGCATATAACGGTTGGGCACGCTGACCAATCCGGCGGCAATGCCTTGTCTGGTTATTTGGATAACATAAGCATCCGTTGGGGTAAGATTCGGTGATGCATCCAACTGATAATCAATTTTCTTTGCCTTTGCCGTATCAATTAGTTTGTCAAAAACCATCGGATTGATATTAGCGCCACGTGTTATCACCGGTCCCTTGCCTATTTTTATTTCGCCATCCTTTTTGGGATTGGTATCCGGATAGTCAGTGGCGTGGGTTAAATCAACAGCAATACCTACATCGGGATTGATACTATAGGTGCTTGTTCTTGCGCCTCGCCAGCCCACTTCTTCCTGGACCGTAGAAACGCCATAAATTGCTGCCTGAGGTTTTTTCTTGGATAAATTCCTTAATACCTCTGCCACGACAAAACTGCCTATTTTATCGTCAAATCCCCGTGAAACAACCAGGTCATTTTTCAGATGTTCAAAGCCGACCGCAAAGGTGATAGGGTCACCGATAGAAACTATTTTTTCAGCCTCGGCTTTATTCTTAGCGCCGATGTCCATCCAGAGATTATGAACTTTGGGTGCTGCGGTTGCCCGACGTTCTTCAGTCTCCATTATATGAATTGCTTTCTTGCCGACTATACCTAAAACAGGACCTTTTTTAGTATGGATATGAAATCGCTGTCCGGGTAGAATAGTAGTATCTAAACTGCCGATAATGGCGAAATAAATATACCCCTTCTCATCAACATAATTAACCATCAAACCTATTTCATCACAATGACCGCAGAACATCAGAGTCGGTTTCCCTTTTGGGTTTATTACGGCAATCGCATTGCCGTGAACATCCTTTTTTACTTCATGCGCAAAAGGACGGACATAGTTACACCAGATTTCCTGAACCGGTTGTTCAAAGCCGGATGGGCTTGGTGCAGTTACCAGTTCCTTCATGAATTTCAACACATTTGCTTCCATAAAACACAGTTCCTTTCTATTCAACCTGCCTAACGGCAGGTAAGTATGGTGGGCGGTAGAGGATTCGAACCTCCGACCCTCTGCGTGTCGAGCAGATGCTCTAACCGGGCTGAGCTAACCGCCCGTTAATTTTAGATAAAATATATAAACATAATACATTTATAAGTGTCGTCCCGATAGCCATCGGGACTAACCGGGTTGAGCTAACCGCCCCTGAACCTTTTAGGAATGATAAGTTAATTTATCATCATAATGGAGGTGAGGAGATTTGAACTCCTGACCTGCTGATTGCGAACCAGCCGCTCTCCCAACTGAGCTACACCCCCCTCATTTTAATTAGAAAATTATATTAATTTGCCACAAAGACACCAAGAAAATAACCTGTTAATTTATTCTTAGTGTCCCGCCTTGGCGGGATGTCTTCGTGGCTATATTTTTCTTTATTAATAAATCAAATTAAACGAAGTAATTCAACTTTTTCACCACTCCACCAGCGGGTATTTCCTTCATTATCCGATAAAGCGATTCCTTTGCAGGGGTCTAAATCAACCAGTTTACCTTCTATTAATCCATCCTTGATTTTAATGGAAACCGTTCTATTTAATACTCCTGAGAATTCACGCCAGGCATCTTGAATGGATTTCAATTCCTTATTAATTATTTTCTGATACCATTTATCCAGAAAACAAATTAGGTCTCGGGTAATTGGTTCGAGTTCCAGCATAATAGTTTTCTTTTGCTCAATTCCTATGGAAGTAGTGATATCTTTTAAATCTGCCGGTAGTTCCGATTCGGTGATGTTAACATTCATCCCGATGCCGATAACAGCCGCATTAGGTGATTTAGGGATATATTTGCTTTCTATGATGATGCCGGCAATTTTCTTGTCATTAATGATAACGTCATTGGGCCAGCGGATTAGTGCCGGCAGATTGAATTTATTACGCAGTAAATCAGTTACTGCTATTGCTCCCATAGCCATCAATAAAAACATGTCTTCCGGGAATTGGGAAAGATGAATCACGACCGATAACCAGATACCTTTATTGGCCGGTGAAAACCAATCACGTCCAAATCTACCCCGTCCGCGAAGTTGTTCATCAGCCAGCACAACAACTCCTTCTGCTGTTCCCTGCGATACCTCTAACCAGGCAAGGTCATTAGTCGAGGTAACCTTTTTATAGAAAACTATGTTTTTGCCTATGATTTGCGTATCAAGATTTGCAAAACAACTTTCTTTCATCTATAGATTCTGCCCCGCACATAAATGACTGTTCCGCCTGGGCGGGATAGAAGTTATGTGCGGGGCTAATTTTGTGCGGGATTATTTTCCTGCTACGCTCATTTCCTTGAAATACATAGCTGGCAGGTAGCCGACAAAAGTGTTTTCTAATTTGTTACCTAAACCAACGAGTTTATTAAACGATTCGTAGATGTTGCCTGCGACCATTGCATCCATCGCCCGACCTTTAATTACGCCATTCTGGACAAAATAACCGACTCCGACATTCATTGAAAATTCACCCTGAATAATGTTACCGGAATGGAAACCCAATACCTCATCTACAATAATACCTTCCTTAATATCTTTAATCATTTCTTCCATTGTCATTTTACCGGGTAATAGCGTAAAGTTAGTCACGACGGGATTAGGTGGCATTTCTATTCCGCCACCCCACATTCCTCTTTTAAAACCATTGCCGGTGCTTTTAGTCTTTTTCTTAGATGCTGTAGCCAGGTCAAAAATAAATTCTTTAAAGACACCTTTTTCAATAATATTCTTTTTATAGGTTGGAACACCTTCATCATCAAAAGGGCATGATTGGGTGCCAAAGTCCATTGTCGGGTTGTCAATAATCGTGATTTGGTCGTCGAATATCTTTGACCCTATCTTATCAGCCAGCGGTGAAATACCGCGGTAGAGCGCATCACCGTTAATTGCCGCATAAACCCGATATAATAAACTCCAGGCTGATTGGGGAGTAAAAATGACGGGCATCTTCCGGGTTGTCATGCTATGTTTGGTATCACACAATCTGTATTCTTTTATTAGGTCGTCTATTTTCTGGTCAGGGAATTCGAAGTATTTAGCAGATGAATCCCATTTGGTAACCGAGGCTTTACTGCCTTTAATTCTGAGACCTACACCGATTGCATAACTAGTTGAATCATAATCTGCTTTTACTCCACGGGAATTATTAATTGCTACATTTCCTATTCCTTTGCTGATGGATAAATCAGGTGCCAGGTCAGGTGCTAACTTCATTATTTTCTTGATGATTGTGTCGCCTGTCCTGCACATTTCTTCGATAGAGAGTTTAGCGATTTTATTGTCATAAGTTTTTACGGTGTTGACCGGTTGAGTATCCGGCAACGAGAATTCTACTTTATTGCCATATTTGGCAGAGGTAAGTGTTTGGGTAACCATTTCATCGCGGTCTAACGGAGGATTGCCGCAGGTTGTACCGAGCCGACCATCTTTAATCAAACGCAGTGAAAATCCTTCGGTATTTTTGGTATCTATCTTTTTTATCTCACGGTCTTCGTATTTAATATGGATACTTTCTTCTTTAATACTAAGTACTTCGGCTTCTTGAGCCTGCTCGCTTGCTTTCTTTAAAAGTGTTTCCATTTATTATCTCCCTCTCGCCCCGTTAGAAAGTTTCCAGATATATTGGTAGAGCTCCGACTATCATTTAGACCGTTATTCAGGGGCTTTCTAACGGGGTGAAGAAGCTACCCTGATTAGCGACCGCCGATTGTCAATGAATCTATTTTAATATGCGGGCTTCCATAACCTGAGCCGGTTAACATCTGTCCGGCTTTTCCGCAACCTCCGCTTTCGCCTACTTTTAAATCCTTGCCGATTGCTGAGATATTCATTAAGGTCGTAAATACATTACCCGAAAGGTTAATATCACGAATCATTTTGTCAAGCTGTCCATTTTTGATGATATAACCGTATTGTGCGCCGAAGGTAAATACATCACCAGCGGTTTGACCGCCTTTGCCACCGATTAGATATAAACCGTCTTTAATTGAGGAAATCATCTCCTCAAATGTTGAAGTCCCGTTTTCTATAAAGATGTTAGACATTCTGACGATAGGGGTATATTGATAATCTGCAGCTCTGGTATTCCCGGATAGAGGTTCGTTAAATTCAGCCGCTGTTTCTCTTGAATGGAGCCGTCCGTTTAGAATGCCTTCTTTAATTAAGTATGTTTTTCTTGAGGCAATACCTTCATCATCAAATCTATAAGAACCGATTGAATCCGGCAGACTGCCGTTATCAACTACGTTCAGGATAGGTTTACTCAGGCGTCGTCCCATTTTCATTTCTTGGCGCATGCTCGGATTAAACATAATACTATCCGCCTCACTCATATGCCCGAATGCCTCGTGGATAAAAACTCCGGCCAGGTCAGGATTAATCACTGCCATATAGCTACCGGCTTTTACCGGTTCAGCCGATAACATGTCAATTGCCGCTTTGGTTTTTTCCTCAATCAGTTTTTCTCTGCCTTCTATCCGCGAATAATCATCACATCCGCCGATAGAGACTCCAATCGACTGAACAAGATTGCCTTCCTTCGCTACTATGCCGAATGCCGCAAGCACAATTAATATCTCCTGGTCGATATAAGAGCCGTCCGTATTAATAAAATAGCGTTTGGAATACTCCTCACGATAAATCACATTGGTCGTTTTTATCTGGGGATGTGATAGAATCATTTCATTATATGATTCGAGCAATTGTTTCTTCTGGTCAAAAGATATTTTTCTGGGGTCTTTTTTGGGATTAACTTTGATTGTTTCCTGAATCACGGGTGCCGGTGCTAATTTTACCTTTTTCTTAATAGAAGCCCCAACACAGGTTGCTGCATCCAGCGCCAATTCAACAGATTTATTTATCTTACTCGGTTCGTTGAATGAGCTGGTTCCCCAGCCGCCGTTTTTCAATACCCGGATATGCCCGCCTTTCATCTTGGGAAATGAAACTCCCTTTAATTCCTTGCCGGCATATATAATACGATTAATTTGGTTATCTTCATACCTGATGTCTGCGTATTCGGCATCAATTTTCTTGAGAGCCTTAGTTAACATTTCTTTCATATATAATACCCTTTACATTTATTTATTGGCTGCATAAAAAAGTAACACCAGGCCGCCGCCTTGGTGAATATTAATAATGGATGATTTAGAAACGCGGACGAATCCGCCTGCGTATTCGCCATCAAAGGCAAA
>JAZDFP010000078.1:0-8694 GCA_043807745.1 Planctomycetota bacterium | reverse complement strand
CCGAGTGGTTGATGGGGTGAGTTTTAATATTGCTGAAGGCGAAATTGTAGGTCTTCTTGGACGAAATGGTGCCGGTAAAACAACTACTTTTAGAATGGTTACAGGTCTTATTTCTCCATCTTCAGGTGAAATAACTTTTTTAACCAATCAAAAAGGGGAAAAAAAGATAGTGGATGTTGCCGGGTTCCCAATGTATAAAAGAGCATTGAATGGTATGGGATATTTACCTCAAGAATCATCGGTATTTCAGAATCTGGCCGTAGAAGATAACCTTTTAGCCATACTTGAAACCAGACCAATAGGTCGCGGAAGACGATTATCGGAAGCCAAAAAACTTCTTAATGAATTTGGATTAACCAAGTTGGCTAATCAGAAGGCGTCGACGCTTTCCGGTGGAGAGACAAGGCGATTAGAAATTGCCCGGGCCTTGATTACCGAACCGACATTATTGTTATTAGACGAACCATTCTCAGGAGTAGACCCTATTTCTGTTTCTGAGATTCAGGATATTATTAAACGTCTTAAATCTAAAGGTATTAGCATATTGCTTACTGACCATAATGTTCGTGAAACGCTTGCAGTAACGGATCGTTCTTATATTATTGATGAAGGTCAAATATTATGTGCCGGAACACCTTCTGAAATAATGAGTAACTCATTAGCCAGACAGAAATATCTTGGGAGGGATTTTTCGATATGATACCAGTTTTGTTAATTAAATTATTAGTTAGAATGGGGCCTCCGTTCATTTTAGGATGGTGTATTCCGGGTGCAGCGCATTGGTATTACGGGTATCGTCATAAGGCAATGGTATTTTTCGTTATAATTTCACTTTGTTTAATATCAGGATTAGTTATCTCGGATTTTAGGGCTATCAGATATGCTGATAATCCTTTTTATTATATTGGTCAATTTGGTAGTGGGGTGGTATTGTTATCAAATATCTTACTAACATCAGAAACACCTCGAGGATTGGTACCGCTTAAATATTTTGAAATAGGATTGCTCTATACTTGTATTGGTGGTCTTCTTAATCTGATAATTTTGTTGAATCTCTATTCGCAGATAATCAATAAAAAATCATCAATGAATTCTTAGTTGAAGATTATGCTTACTTTTATTTTGATGACTGTTTTTTTCGTTTTGGTATCATTTATGGTTTCTTTAGCTTTAAGTTTTGCTACAACAGAAAATGATTCCAGAGTTATTATTCGTATAGCACTGAAGAATTTCAAGTTGTTATTTTTAATTGTTTTCGTGATCTGGATTATACTGACTATTGTAAGTTTTTTATGGAGATGAAATGAACCAAAAAGAGCTTCGGGAGTGTTTACAACATATTGAGGAAATATTAAAGCAGATATTTGATTCTATACGAACGGAGAATCTTGTTTATTTAGATTCGGCACAATCGCTTGTTTCCAGAACATCTGATCTAATAAAGAGTTATCACCTGATTACTGAGGTACCCACCGAGGCACGGTTGTGTCCTAATGGTAAACCGGAAACTATTCACAAGGCTTTTGGAGAAACAGCCAGAAAAGATTTAATTAATCGTTTAGAGAAAATAACTTATAATCTTTTACGGTTAATTAATATATTTAAGGGAAGGATAAGCAATCATATTCTTTTTAGCGAAAAAGCTGTTAGAGAATTGGAATATCTTATCGGAAGCATTAAATATCTTTCTCGTTGCTTGAAAGATGTGGTTGTTACTAAAAATGATGCATTGTTAAAATATATCATTGATACTGCCAATGCCATAGAAAATACTGCTGATAGTTTTGCGGCAGAACATGAAGAACGATTATTAAGCGGGGTTTGCCAGCCCCAGGCTTCCGCAGTTTTTATAGATTTACTGAACACGATAAAAGAAAACTCTTATCATTTTAAGGAAATGGGACGTCAGATTTCTTCTTTTAGGAGAGTTTAAATAAGCATAGTTTAATTTAGGAAGAGACGCACATTAAGGTTCTCAATGTTCTAATGACAATAAATCTTTTGATGCGGAATATATATTTAAGAAGGGAATGTTGAAAATGGTAGAGATGGAATTATCTCGAATTATTATTGATGAGACTCGTGAAGAACAAATCATTGTTTTAAAGGAAATCAAAGGGAAGAGGATTTTCCCTATTATTATTGGAATTTATGAGGCCGCAGCTATTGACCGGAAAATCAAAAATATAAAAACTCCCAGACCTTTAACGCACGACTTAATTATAAATTTTGTCAAAGCATTGAATTCAAGTGTCACTAAAGTTATTATCAACGACATCAAGAAAAATACGTTTTATTCTAGAATATTCGTCAAGTCTAATGGTAAAGAAATAGAGATTGATTCGCGTCCGAGTGATGCTATTGTGTTAGCTGTTCATCTAAAGGTGCCAATCTATGTAGATGAGAAGATATTGGAAGAAGTCGGCACGATTTCAGAAGATATACAGCCATTAGAATAAGTATTATTAATGGTATTATATTCTTAAATAACTTTCCTCAACAATAAATTACACCTTATAATAATACTTGACTGTCTTTCATATATTATATATAATAATATTTAGGAGCAGAACAACATTGTTAAACTATCCAACTGGATTTTACATAATGTTAAATGAATTTACCGTCTAATTTTAACCTTATGACTTATAATAAAATATATTATCTAATACTAATAATTATTATCGGATTGGTTTCTTGGTTAGTGACAGATTTTGTTCAAAATAGGATACAGGCAGATAATGCTCTGTTTGGCATATTGCAACCAAATTCTCCTGATAAACCTGGAATACTTGTTAGTCCACCTATTTTACCTCAGAAGGATTGGAATATTATGTGGGGTTTTAAAGAAGAAGTTAAAGCACCTCAACCAACAATGGCACTTAAACCTAATTTTATTCTTACCGGGACTCTTATCGACCCAACATCTTCTACAGCATTTATTCTAATCCCGACAAAAAGCAACGAGGAAAGAGTTTGTAAGATTGGTGATAAAATAGATGATTGGGAAGTCATAGATATCCTTCCGGTTGAAGTAAAGTTAAAGAATAGTAAATCGGAAATAATATCTCTTACCATGCAGAAACAATGGACCAATCCTGTAACTGCACCGGGGAAATTTAATGAGGCAATTAAAAGCATAACAAATCAAGTCAATATACCCGGTGTTTCACCGGAACTAATGAATAATATTTTATCGGGTAATGAACCACGTGAAAAAGTTGACGCTTATCTCCAAGCCGCAGTAGCGGCTTTACCGTCAGTATATGTCAAAGAACTAATAAATAAATTTACTGATATCCCTATCGAGGATATGCCGGCTGATGATAAACTTGGAGAATATGCAAAAAACTTATTCGGTCTATTTGAAGGGCAATCTCCAGGAAATACTGTTGAGAATAGAGAAAATATTTTATTCACAACATCTGTTAATGCGGATAATAGTCCGATTTCACCGACGATTTCCTTTAAAGCCGGCGACCGTCAGATATATGCCTGCTTTGCTAATCAAGGGGCATTAACAGGACTTTCTAAATTAGTCCATCGTTGGATAAATAAAGGCACAGGAGAAATTATAAAACTTGAAACGAGACCAATAGATCCCAATACGCCATTTAATTTTATCTGGGTAAGAAAAACAGATGGTTGGCAGGTTGGAGAATACGAGGTGGAACTCTTTAAAACTCAGACATTGGAAAAGGTTGCTATCGGGAATTTTACGATTATTCCCTAAAACACAAACAGATAGGAAAGTATAAAGAATAAACGGATTCAACTGATTTAAGACTCAGTTTCTTTTAGATATTGTTTTAATCCGCTTAATCATCTTTATCTGCTTAATCCGGTTACTAATTTCTTGAAAAATGAAACATCTTCAATCTTATCCTGTGGATGAACAGTTGAAGATTATTAAACGTGGCGCGGTCGAAATTTATTCGGAAGATGAATTACTTCAACGATTAAAACAAGGTCGTTCATTAAGAATTAAGTTAGGATTAGATCCGACTAAACCTGATATCCATCTGGGTCATACCGTGGTTCTCGAGAAAATTCGTGAGTTTCAAAATCTGGGGCATCAGGCAGTTGTTATTATTGGTGATTTTACTGCTTACATTGGTGATCCTTCTGGTAGAGATAAAACACGTCCGCAATTATCTCATAAAGAAATAGAACAAAACGCTCAAACCTATTTCGACCAAGTACGAAGAGTTGTTGACGTAAAACGTCTTGAAATAGTTTACAACAGTACATGGTTAAGTAAATTGACAATGGAGGATATTATTCGATTAGCCTCCCAGGTTACAGTAGCACAGTTTATCGAGCGGGACGATTTTAATTCGAGGATAAAAAAACAAATTCCGATTAGTCTGCACGAATTCCTTTATCCGCTTTTACAAGGATATGATTCAGTAGTGGTACGGGCGGATATAGAACTGGGCGGTACTGACCAGACATTTAATTTTCTTGTAGCAAGGGATTTACAAAAAGCCGCTAACATGCCTCCTCAGATTGTATTAACCATGCCTTTATTAGTAGGTTTAGATGGTTCTAAAAAGATGAGCAAGAGTTTGGGTAATCATATTGCTATTAATGAGCCGCCATTTGAAATGTATAGTAAAATTATGTCTCTGCCAGATAAATTAATGGAAAGTTATTTTACTCTACTGACATCATTGGATGAGAAAGGAATAAAAGATATCTTGGGGAATCATCCTAAAGAAGCAAAAATAAAACTTGCAAAAGAGGTTATAACCAAATATTATGATAAAGTAGAAGCGGATAACTGTGCCGCTAAATTTGAGGCTGTTTTTTCTCGTAAAGAGATACCGGAAGATTTGACTAAATTAAAGATTGATTTATCTGTATTGAATAAAGAAGGCAAGGTTTATCTCCCGAAACTGCTTAATTTTTGCGGTGCTACTAAATCTAATAGCGAAGCAAGACGTCTGATTGCTCAAGGTGGTGTAACTATAAATGGGGTAAAATTAACTAATCCTGATTCTGAAATTACTATTGAAACTGGACAGATTCTAAAAATCGGTAAAAAGAATAGATTCTACCGCATAGAAATATAATAATTAATAAAATCCAATATCTGAAAGGAGATTTTTATGTTATCAACAAACAAAATTATATTAATTATGATTGTAGCCTGTATTTTCCAATGGGCTTGGTTTTTGAATCACCCACTGGGTGACCCTGTGGGTCAATCAACTATACTCGCTGAAGATAAGAAAGGTGATTTCCAGCCGATAGAAGGTAGATTAATATATTCAGATGATTGGTCTTTTCTTTCTGACGTAACAACGCCATTACCGATTATTACCCAAATAAAAGAGAATTATGTAACATTGCCGAATAGTCAAAATCCAAAAGGTTATCATTGTACCTCAGAAAAAGACAAGGTGAGATTAGATATGGATGGAGATTATTTATTTGATACGGAGTTAAAAGATAAGGAGAATTTTATTACTTATAAAATAAAATATCCAAACGGTCTGCCATTAGATTATCGGATGCGTATTTTTAGTAAAACTTCAATTCAGAGTTCTCAGACTGTAACCAGAACTTATCCGACATGGTATTATCAACGCGCCTGTTATATGACTGTAAAAACTCCCTTAGAAAATTTTACCGTTATAGATGATAATAATAATGGTTATTTTAATGATTATGGAAAAGACGCTATCATTATTGGTACCGCAGGTAAGCAGGCCGTTCCACTTTCTTCTATTATTATGGTCAAGGGAAAATACTATAATCTGCAAGTGGAATCTGTATTAGAAATACCAAAAGACGCCAAGAATATTCCCAATTATACCGGTATGGTATTAATACTGACACCATATAATGGTGATACTGGTAAAATCGATATAATGAGTAATTTTAAGGCACCTAAAGACTCACCTCAGACTGCAATTATTCGTCGTGATAACGATGCTTTCTTACAATTAACCAACAAGGGAAGTGTGGTCGTGCCTACTGGTAATTATTATTTGGTTTCAGCTGTTCTCAATAAACGAGTCCATGTACGCGGCGGCGATAAAACTCTTGGCAAAGTTGAGAAAGATAAAACACTTTTACCCAAATGGGGTAGTCCTTTCAAACTAAATCTTAATCCTTATTGCGAAAAAGGAGGTGATATACCTATTATAATACAGGTTCCTGATAGTTTGAGTAACACAACACTTGCTACATATACCCCAAAACATATGGATTGTCCGTTTATCAAAATGCAATTCCCTACTGTTACTGGTTTATTAGGAGAAGAATATTATGCTACTGATGAATTTAAGGATGATAAGGGATTAGCCTTTCCTGATGGAGGGGTGGTATTCTTCAAAGTGGAAATCAGACCTAAAGACGCACCGCCTAATCAAAAAACCATAAACGCAACAGTAGGAAATGCTTATGTGCAAAAATGGATACCTATGGATCTTTCATCACAAGCTAAACAAGTTGCTCCTTTCTGGGAGTATTATCGTTGTCCTATAGAAAAATATCGGGGTAAGGTCATCGTTAAAGTCTCGGCACAAAGCCGGATGTTTGGTGATTTATTATTTGAGCAAGAAGTTGATGTTAAGGCACAATGATAATTCACCACAAAGAGCACAAAGAAATCAGGGGTTCCTAATTCCCTAATTTCCCAATTCCCTAACCTTTGTGTCCTTTGTGTCTTTGTGGTTAGTCTTTGAAATTCCACATGATAGATAACTATTTAGAATTTGCCATCAGAATTGCCCGTCAGGCTGGGAAACTACTCGTTTCTCTTCAGCCATCTTCTCGCCAAGCCAAGACTAAATCCACTACTCTTGACCTCGTTACCAAAGCCGATTGCCTATCTGAAAAATTGATTATTAATGGGATTAGTAAAAAATTTCCTCATCATAGAATTCTATCAGAGGAAGAATATTCATCTAAGATACAGCATAATCCAACGGCAGTTTATGGTGATATGATTTCGGATTCATTACTCTGGGTGATTGACCCTTTAGACGGCACTACAAACTACTCGCACCAATTCCCATTTTATTGCGTTTCCATAGCGCTGGTTAAAAATGATAAAATACTGCTCGGAGTCGTTTATAATCCTAATTTAGATGAACTCTTTTATGCCAGTATCGGGAAAGGGGCTTATCTTAATAACAAAAGATTGAAGGTATCAAACGTCAAATCGCTTTCTAAGAGTTTGCTTGCCACCGGATTCCCTTATATAATCCGTGAAAGTCCGGGCGATAATTTTCGTAATTTCCATGATTTTTGCTTGAATGCTCAGGCAATCCGTCGGGCCGGTGCTGCTGCTCTTGATTTGGCTTATTTGGCGGCCGGTCGTTTTGACGGATTCTGGGAACGGGAACTCAAACCCTGGGATACTGCCGCCGGTGTGATTATTCTTACCGAAGCAGGCGGCAAGGCAACAGATTTTAAGAATAATGAATATAATCTGTTCTCGCATCGCGAAATACTCGCCAGCAATAAACATATCCATCAACAAATGCTTAATTTACTTAATAACTAATGACAACAGAACTTTATCATATCATTAAGAATCTACTTGTGCAGAGCGCACCGAGAAACCTTTAATGATAAATCTCTGTGGTCTCTGTGCTATCCTACGCTATTCCATAGCTACGGAGTAGCGACGGATAGCCTCTGCGGTGAATAATGAATGAAGAACTTAGAATTACAAAACGAATTGGAACGTTGTGCCAAGTGCGGCCAATGCCGTTCGGTCTGCCCGGTCTTTATTGCCTTAAAGGACGAAAAACTGGTTGCCCGCGGACGTCTGGCACTGATTCAGGCAGAAAGTAATGATTCTAAAAATACCTATAAAAATCTTGCTAAGATAATAGATACCTGTCTGATGTGCCGACGCTGTGAGGAAAATTGTCCCTCTCTGGTTAATACCGAAGAAATCTTCAAATCACAACGGCTTAGAATGGCAAAAGAGAAAGGATTACCTCTTCTTTTAAGATTTGGGTTCCGCTATATTTTACCGCATCGCTGGCTGTATAACATCGTATTAAGAGCCGCCTATTTATTTCACCGCTTTCTGAATAAGCAGGTTACCTCTTTTCCTGTCCGTCATCTACCGCTATATTTTGCCAATCTTTTACATCGGATACCTGAACTTGCTCCTAAATCTGCATTAGAAAGCATAGAGCATAGAGCAAATAGTAAGGGAAACTCTACGCTCCACGCTCCACGCTCTACGCCCGTTTCCCTCTTCATCGGTTGTGCGGCTAACTATATATATCCTGAAATAATCAATCAAATTACCGCTATCCTCAAGCACCATAAAATTCCTTATACTATTCCATCCCAGCAGGTCTGTTGCGGATTCCCGGCTTTATTATCAGGCGATGAGCAGACGGCTCAGAAACTAATGAAGATAAATCTCAAGACTTTTAATACCGGCACGATTATAACTGTTTGTCCTACCTGCAACCGGATGCTTAAAGAAATGGGGAATGGGGAATGGGGAACGGGGAATAAAATAGTTGATGCGATGGAATTCTTACAATCTAAATTACCTGAATTCCGCATCCCGCATTCCGCACTCCGAACTATTTATCACCTGCCTTGTCATTCTACTGGAACTAAGGTGCCTGAGATTATAAAATCAATCCTGAAGGCAACTACTGACTATCAGGAAACAGAATCTGATTTATGCTGTGGCGGGGGCGGGCTATT
>JAZDFP010000077.1:0-2609 GCA_043807745.1 Planctomycetota bacterium | reverse complement strand
CGATATCGTCGGCATTGTAGGGGTAGAAATATTAGGTGACGGTATCACTATGACCTGCATAGTTGGAACGGGAGGGAGATCTATAGTCGGTGCCGGAGGGACTGTAATTGTTCTCGTTGGGATAGCAACTTCTAACATATTCGGAACTGTCGGAAAAGTAAGACTCGGTGCTGATGGAACGGTAATGGTTGCTGTTGGGATAGCAACTTCTAACATTTTCGGAACTGTCGGAAAAGTAAGACTCGGTGCTAATGGAACGGTAATGGTTGCTGTTGGGATAGCAACTTCTAACATATTCGGAACTGCTGGAAAAGTAAGAATCGGTGCTGATGGAACGGTAATGGTTGCTGTTGGGATAGCAACTTCTAACATATTCGGAACTGCTGGAAAAGTAAGACTCGGTGCTGATGGAATAGAAGGTGCCGCCGGCATAGTAGGAGATTTCGGTGCCGTACCAACCGTAGGAGTAGTTTTTGTAAATAACTCAACCGTTCCCTGGGTAATATCTGGCAGATCCGTAGTAGGAGCATCAGGCAAAGATGGCACTTGCGTTAAAATGGACGCCAAAGCATTAATACTACTCACTGCCAGTGTATAGGCATTTTGTGCAAAAGACTGTACATATCCAAATTGATTAGTGACCAACGCGGCTGCTGCTTGTATTTCTGCCATAATTACCTCCTATTCTGTGGGAATGGTTCTGTTTATCCCAACAGGTATCATACGCCCTCTCATTCGGGGCGGAATCATCATTTCCATTACCCGGTAATTTTCCAGTTGTGCCTTCAGTCCCTCAACTTGCCCCTTCAATCCCTCAATTTGTGCCCTTAACCCCTCAACCATCTCTTCATTCATAATAATTCTCCTTATTTCGTGATAACCCGTTCAAGTCGTACTTCATATATTTCGCCTGGATCACCTAATGGGATTTCGTATTTCTCTGTTGCTCCATCAGCTACAAATACTCGATAATCAAATGCAGGATAAGTTGATCCAACAACTATATAATGTTTATTTACATATCTTCCATCTGAATAATCCTCAGAACTTAACCAAGAATATGGATGTGCCACATACCAACAAATAAGTGCTACGTCAAAAATATACTCGCCTCCTTCGGCATTAGGAGCAGTTATATAATGTCCTACCCCTCCCGGATCAAGTATATAAAGTTGTCCTCCCTCCGGGATTGTAGGATCAAGTTTAACAACTTGAAATTCATTTGTATAATAAGATGAATAAGTAAACTCATAAGGGATAATTATATCTCCTCCTATATCAGTCCCCCAATAAAGATAACAATATAACTTATTGTCTTCGGTAGGGCCTACAATATGATCTATACTGCACACACCTGTATAAAAACCATAATCAAAAAAAATGGCCAACGGAGAATAAGTTGTGACAGACCCTGACGCAAATATTGTAGCAGTTTTGATGGTAGAGTACTTTTCAAGATATGCCGGAGATGTATTTTTATTACCATCCTCATCATCAATCCAGTCCCAAACCAGTTTTCCGTTCACTATAACGAAACTACCATAACGACCACACAGTCGGATTGTATCTGGTTGGTTATCCCATCCCTCATTATGAATATACGCTATCTTACCATTCACTTCAAATGCCCGTTCAAATGCCAGCCCATAATCACTCTCCGAGGTTTCCTCTACAGGTTTTATAATCCTAACATTATTATGCGTTATCCATGATAGTGTTGGAAGATGGTAATACACCTCACTAAAATAAGCATCGCAATCTTGTGGAGAAATTAACATATATTCAGATATGTCAACTGGTTTGTCGACATACTTCCCGAAACGGTATGAATTATTAATAGGAAGGATATGGGTGTAGCCATAGTCATAATCATCAATCGCAAACCACATCCGGCTTTCTTTACCTGTAGCGCCGTAAGAATGGAAAAACTCTATCTCGTAATTCGTTTGATAGGTTTCCTGATAAGTGGTCCACCATGCGGGGTCCCAATTATACTGTGCGACTAAAGTAGAAACTCCAGCAGTGGTAATTTCATATATCTGCGGGTAATAGTTGTTCATGGCAAAGACAATGAAGCAATTTTTCTCATAATTCCATCCAATCGAAATTGCATAACCGCCCTGCAATAACGGTTTCACATCTAAAGAAGTAATGACTTTATAATTGTCAGTATTCACAGCAATCAGTTTAACAATCTGTTGACTTTGATAAGGTCCAGGGTTGCTTGTATAAGTTTCAACCATCACCAACCGCTCTTTCCCTGGTATCTCTTCCACTTTTGAAATCGGTTCGGAAATCACCTTTTCGTACATCCCGAACCCCTTAATAATCACATTTCCTTCTGGTGTAAATCTTTTCACTTGAGTCTGTGATAATCCACCAAGAATTTCTCGCATGAACCGATTAAGAGATAGTCCATTTACACCAGAGATCAGGTTTCCCGGTTCTGTGACGAATCCTCTCTTTTTGTCGGTTAATCGTTCACTCATTTCCTGTCTCCGCGCATACCGTACACATCAATCTTATCCAGAGTGATTACCTGATTTAATTCGTTCTGGAGTTCAAGGGTAATGTATCGTTTCTTGAATCCTTTCCCCACTTTTATCTTG
>JAZDFP010000076.1:0-2350 GCA_043807745.1 Planctomycetota bacterium | reverse complement strand
CCGGTAAAGACTTCCCTGAGCACCAGGCTGACATTAACTATGGGCACCCAGACCCATTGCAAGTTTAGTTCCATACCGGGCGCCATCATCGGAATAACCGCGGGCATAATTACCAAAATCATCAATGGCGAAATATACGATTGGGCTTCCTTATAACTGCGGGCGAATATGGCGATTGACATCAGGAGCGCACTGAAAATCATGGAAACCGGCACCAGCAGCAATAACATTACAAAAACCGCTCCGAACTGAATTGAAAAAGCCAACCCCTTAATAATTTCTTCCAGTATTGATAATCCTAATATTAAAGTAACAAACATACTGATGGTCGCCAGGATGCCTGTAATATAAGAAGCCGTAAACACCGTGAGGAATTTTCCCATTACCAATTCAAGTCTTGTTGCCGGACTTATTAATAAGGTTTCCATAGTTCCGCGTTCCTTTTCGCCGGCTGTTAAGTCAATTGCCGGATACATCGCTCCGGTAAGTGATAATAGAATCACTATATAAGGCAAAATCATTCCCAGAACCATTCCGGTCATTTTCTTTTCGGAAGCCACGTTTTGCTCTTTAATCCCGAATGGATTCAAAATAGAATTATCAATCTGCCGGCTTTCAAGCCGTTGGGTTACGAGTTCTTGTTTGTATGCCTCCAGGACACTATTAACTTTTCCCTTGGCTATATTGGATTTTATTACCGCCGCATCAAATAGCATCGTCATTTCCACCGGTGTCTCAATTTTCACTTTTGACTCAAAGTCATCGGGAATTTCCATGATAATCTGGATTTCTCCCTTGCTGAGCGCCTCTCTCGGATTAGTGCACTGCACTATTTTCAAATACTTGGATTGCTCCATCAACTGGTAGAGACGGGGCGCATTATCCTTGCCCGGAACCGTAAGTTTTGCGACCTCTTCCACCATCTTGATGGATTGTGTCCCGGCGAACCAGCCGAAACCAATCATCGTAACGGGGAAAAGCAATATCGGGACGACAATCATTGCAATAAGTGTCCGCCGGTCCCTGATGGTATCCAGCAGTTCTTTCAGATAAATAATTTTAATTGTTCTTAACTTCATCTTTTTCTTTCACCAGATGGATAAATACATCCTCTAAATTATCTTTTGAAGTGCGTCCCTTCAATTCAGCCAGAGTCCCCATATCCAGTATTTTCCCTTTATTGATAATGGCAATAATATCGCACAATTTTTCCGCCTCGCTTAAAACATGTGTCGAGAAAACAACGGTCTTATTCTGGTTACGGCAGGCCAGCACGAAATCGTAAATCATCCGGGCCGCGATAATGTCCAGCCCTGAAGCCGGCTCATCAAAAATCATCACCGGCGGGTCGTATATGATAGCCCGGGCAATTGAAACCTTCTGCTTCATACCGGTGGAAAGTTTGTCGTTTCTGACATCAAGAAAATCCTCCATCTCCAACGTTCGGGCAATCTCGGTTATTCGCCGGTCAAGCGTAGTTTTGTCCATTCCGTATAATCTGCCGAAATATCTAATCATTTCCCGGGCAGTTAATCGCAGATAGAGTCCGGTATCGCAGGAAAGGAATCCAATCTGATGGCGGACTTCATTAGGCTGTGTTACCACATCAAAACCGTTTATCAGGGCTGTTCCTTTGGTAGGTTTCAAGACCGTTGAAAGCATTCTTAAGGTTGTGGTTTTGCCGGCGCCATTAGGACCTAATAGGCCGAAAATCCGGCCGGCCGGGCAACGGCAGTTTACATCCTGAACAGCGTTTACAAGACCTCGTTTCTTATCGCTGAATGTCTTGGTCAACTCTTTTAATTCAATCATAAAAATATGCGACTTGCACTAATCCGGTCAGATAGAGCCGGAACCACCGTATCAAACTGTTTTTTACTATATACTAAATGGTAATATACCGGCTATTAAATGACAAGTCAATAATAATTATAGAATATTGGCTTAGCGGGCGGCCATAGCGAGGGGCTGCAAAATCAGAAATAATCCAGCCTTCACCCCGTACATAATTTCTATTTTGGGAATACCCAATCTGTAAATTATGTGCGGGGTTTTATTCGAGATTATCCTTGACTCTAATTATTTATCAGGTAAAATGCCACTAAATAATCAAGAAAGGAGTGTTGCAGAAATGGAATGGATACTGACGGCATGTGGAGTTTTTGCAATCTGCGGAGCCGCCTTCGACTGGGAGTTCTTCATGAACCACCGTAAAGCCCGGTTTTTCATACGGCTGTTTGGCAGAACTGGCGCGCGGATTTTCTACGGGCTCTTGGGAATTATACTTGTTGTTATAGGCGTGCTCATAGCAATAGGAATCATTTAAAACTCCGAATAGCATATGGGAAAA
>JAZDFP010000075.1:0-7804 GCA_043807745.1 Planctomycetota bacterium | reverse complement strand
GTTTTTATGGAGGCATATCTAAAAAGTTATAAGCCGCCTCCCATCCGGGATGCCGTAAAGAATAATAATAGTAATTTGAAGCACCAGGAGCAGAAACGCCCTAACTGAAATCACATTAATAAACGCAACTACTAACCTTGTCATTACGAGTTCCGAATGCTTTTCACAAGATCCCGTCGGACGGGACGCCAACTTCCGCCTGAGGCGGATCAGCCTTTGGCTGAGGCTCTAAATAAACTATCAAGAATAGAACAATTTTTACCGATAATAACTATATTAAATTGCCAGAGAGAGCAGGGAATAGGAAGAGGTTTTAACGCCTCTTTACTATTCATAACGAGTTATGTATAAAGAATATTGGGGATTTAAGGAGTTTCCTTTTGAGAATACACCTGACCCTCGTTTTTTGTATATGTCACCCAGTCATCAAGAGGGTTTGATGCGCCTGAATTACGGCCTTACCTATCATAAAGGTGCGATGGTATTAACCGGCAATTATGGTACCGGTAAAACTGTCTTAAGTCGGGCGATTTCCAGAATTATTGACCCGGCAAAATATCATCTGGTCTATTTTACTAATCCTCAACTCTCTCCATTAGAGTTTTTAATGGGTATCACCCACCAGTTAGGTGCAGATACGATACCTTCCAGCAAGGTTGAAATGATTGAACTCATTGATAATATGCTTCAGCGAAACCTCAATATCAATAAACATACCGTGGTCATTATTGATGAAGCACATCTTATTGATGACCGCCGTGTCTTTGAAGAATTACGGCTATTATTAAATTTCCAGTTAAATGATAAATTCCTTCTTACCTTGATTCTTGTAGGACAATCAGAATTAAGAGAAAGAGTTAATGCGGTCAATCCATTGCGGCAACGCATTGCAATCAGGTATCATCTGGAACCTCTGAATGAACAACACACCCGAGAGTATATTTTACACCGGGTAAAAGTGGCGATGGGTGAAAAGGATATCACTTGTATTTTCCCCCAAGAGACTTGCAGATTAATTTATCGTTATACTAAAGGATTACCCAGGGAGATAAATCATATCTGCGATTTATCATTACTTGATGGTTATCTAAGACAGGAAACAGTTATACGTCCGGAAATTATAGAATCAGCCGCACGAGATTTAGAAATCGTATATACATAGCCTCGCACATAACTTCTACGCTGGGTTCCACAAAACAGTCAGTTATGTGCGGGGTATATACTAAATAACCTATGGCACAATATGAACTTAGTTTAAGGGATTACTGGCGTATTGTCCGTAAAAGACGCTGGATTATTCTATTCATTTTTGGCGCCATCTTTATCTCAATCTTTGTTTATAACTCAATCCAACCCCATATTTATCAGGCATCTTCCAGTGTTCGCTACACTGAACAGCGGCTTTTAGCCACTCTCTTAACAGAATTAATTCAGGCGCCGGTTGGAGATGTAATGCTATCTCAGTCCAAATTGATAAAAAGTTGGACTGTGGCTGAACTGGCTGCTAAATCTTTAGGCTGGATTAAACCTGATACACCCGTTGAAGAGACTAACCGCATTATTTCTTTCATCCAATCATCTGTTGATGCTCGCGTTGAACTTAATACTGATTTGATTGTAATAAGTGTTCAGCATACCGACCCTCAAAAAACCAGTCAGATTGCCAATGCTGTAGCACAAGGATATCAACAATACAACTTATTGGAAAAAAGCAGACAGGCTACTAATCTTCGACAAACCGTAGAAAACAGATTGTCTCAAATCAGCGCCGAACTCGCTCAAGCAGAATCTGAACTGCAGAAATTTAAAGAACAAAATCCTGATGTCATCGGCACGGCCATACCAGCCTACAACAGATTTGAGGATTTAAAAAAGGAACGGGAACTGTTACTGAGAAAATATACATCTAAACATCCTGATGTAATCAGGCTCAATAAAGAGATTGAAGTGTTACAACAAGAGTTGGGTAAATATCCGGCTAAGGAACTCACGCTTTTGCAATTTAAGCGGAATATTGATATTAATAATACGCTTTATTCAGACCTCAAACAACAATTTGAAAGAGCAAGAATCGCCGAGGGTGAAAAAACATCTGATGTGAATATAGTCAATCTGGCATTAACACCGACACAACCAATCAAACCAAATAAAACAACCAATCAATTTATTGGATTTATCTTGGGCTTACTCTTAAGTCTCTCGGCTGCCTTTATTATTGAACATCTTGACACCTCTATTGGAACTATTGAAGAAATAGAAAACCTGGTCAAACTTCCTGTTTTAGGTATCATCCCCTATCTTTCACCTGCCTCACAACTTAAACATCATTCCAACAAACACAAAAAAGACTTTTTCACCCTAATGTTAGATACGATATTGGATATCTTTCCTGTAGTTAGAAGTAACCGGCCTAAACCGGAAGAACAAAATAATAAACAGTATTCCCCTGAAAAGAAAGATAAAACTAAACTCTCCAGTTCTGAACAATTACGTTTCCAATTAGTCTGGAATTACAGTCCGACTTCACCATTAGTTGAATCATATCGGACATTACGAACTAATATTATTCGTCAGGAAACAAAACCAGAGTTAAATAAAATCGACTATGAAAACAGCACCCAGAATTCATTTGTTCCACCAATTCCTTCTCCCAAACAGGAGGAAAAAAATCAAATTATTGTTATTACTTCAACCGGACCTCAGGAAGGAAAGACTATCACCGCCTGTAATTTAGCAATTACGATGGCTTTAAAAGGCGAGCCGGTTCTTCTGATTGATATGGATATGCGCAAATCACTTGTCCATAAAATATTCGGACTGGAAAAAGAAAATGGATTAAGCGATATATTAATCGGCAGTAAAAAATTAGATGATTGCATTCATACTATAACTGATATGCTGGTGGGCGGAGTGAATTGGGATTTGGTTATGAACACACCCGGCATAGATAACCTTTATATCCTGACAGCAGGAACAAATGTACACAATCCTTCGGAATTACTTTCCCGTGGAGTAGAAAATCTCTTTAATGATTTAAGAAGTCGTTATAAACATATAATATGTGATTGCCCACCGGTATTACCGGTAACAGATGTGTTAGTATTGGGACCTAAAACTGATTTAACTGCCTTAGTATATCGGGCTGGTAAAACCGCTAAAGGTGCACTCTTACGGGCTAAACAACACATTATCTCATCTCAAATAAATCTCAAAGGACTTATTTTTAATTATATGACACCAGAAATTGAGGTCTCGCCGGTTTATTACTATCATTACTATAAATATTATCCTTCAGATAAAGACACCGAATCCAGCACATAAATTCCGTTAGAGATAGTCCACCGACGTAACGTCGGGGGACGTAATATTATCTCGGGGGCTTTCTTATATGCAAATTATAATCTTCACCCCGTTATAAGCTGGTTTCTTATGCCAAAATACTGGTTTTGTGAGTAATTATACTGGTTTTATGGTATTTTTTTGGCTTCTAACAGGGCAAGCAAAATAAGGCAAGGTGAAGGGGGTAAGGTAATATAACCTTTGTTAGGAATTTTATGCCTCCTTTCTTTTGGGATGGTTACCTTTTCCGTTGGGATGTATCCCTTTTCCGTTGGGATGCATCCCTTTTCCATTGGGATGCATCCCTTTTCCATTGGGATGGTTACCTTTTCAATTGGTATGGATACCTTTTCACTTCTTTTTCTTACCCGATGGTATAAGACGATATTAGACGGGCTACGACGGTGGGTTTTTCAATATTTTTCTTGACTAATCTACAAACAAGTAATATAAATCTCATAGAACCCGACAAATACTGTCGGGATAACTCGCTGTAACGACCAAAGGTCAAGGTCTAACAGCGAGTAGAAAGGAGATAGTCATTATGAAAGAGAAACAAAAGAACCTGCCCGACTGGACACCCGGTCAGGCGGGTAAGAAGCCATATCATCCACCAAAGATACGCACTGAGAAGGTTTTTGAAGGCAATGCTTTAGCGTGCGGAAAGACCAAACCACAAACATCGGGATGTGCAAGAAATCTTAAACTTTCCTAAAAGATGTTCAAGAAAATTAGCCACAGATTGATGGATTAAATCTGTGAAATCTGCGGCTTCTTTTTATATTTTCTTATACCTAACCAAATACCACCAGCAACCCAGTACATAACTAACCACAAGTAGAAGTTATGTGCTGGGTGAACCATCAGATAGGCATAAACAACCACAGGAATAAGGATTATTTGAGTTATCCGTCTTGCCACGGAATGATTAGCAATATATCGGGCTAATGGCGGGCTATTCCGGTAGTATTGACGAACAAACCATTGTCCTATAGTATTAGTTAAAAGATATTCATCCCTGAATTGTTTTAATATAATAACCGGTTTGGCTAAAGGTGAGCCATATGCCGCGGTGGCAATAAAACAATGTATAAATTTATTACCTTTGCTCACCCCTACCCCACTACTTTCAACAATAATACTACTTTTAGTGGCGAAAGACGTATTGCCGTAAGCGCCCATATTGATTCTATCACCGTTTGGCTCCGGTTCCTGTGACCAATCATCAACCGGGTCGCCCATATCTATTGTCTGAGCGCCTGTTTGTTCACGATAATCATTGTTCGCCTCATCAATAAACGTCACATCTTCAGAAATATCTCCTGCTCCAACAGAACAATTCGCATAATTACAAGTAGTGCCGTAGACATTATTATAAGATATTGATAAATCAGATAGATGTATTAACGTACCTCCCCAATAGATACCATAGCCATTATTCATAATGATGTTATTACGAGCCATTGTTTTACCGGACACATCAACACCAGCATACCTATTGGAAATGATAGTATTATTAATAACATCCATATCGGAGGTGTCATTGCCATAGATACCATTATCGCAGTTCTTAATTACAGTGTTCTTTATTACTACTTTATAAAAACTCGTATCAATACCATTAGAAGCACCTAAAATCATAAGGTTAGAAATAGTTCCTTTAGTTGCACTTACTGAACTGGATAATCGGATAGCCGCACTTAAATCAGTCGCATCCAGAATAGTTTGATGTGGCCCGCCTGACGGCGAGGCAAGTAAAACGCCCCTAATATTAACGCCTTCTTTAAGGGACAATGTATTCTGTAAAATAAATGTTACAGCGCCGAGTGTTATCGTATCACCGGCTTGGGCAATTGATACTGCACCAGACAGTGAATCACAAGGGACACCGTTAACGTAAACTACATAATTTGGTATGGCGGAAATTTCTATTGGTGAACTGCGTAACCCGACTCCATCTTCAGATATGACCTGAAATGTATACGATATTCCATTCGTTAATCCATTTACCCGATAAGTTGTAATCCCACCAGTGCGAGATAAAGAACCAAAAGAGCCGCCTTCTTGTTTATAAGATACCAAATAATCGGAAACATCAGAACTGGTAGAAGCAGTCCAGAATAGGTCAACAAAACCATTGCTCGGCGTCACTTTAAGATTTGTTGCAGGTTCAGGCGGAGTAGTATCTAATGTAATCAAGAATGACCGGACATCTGACCATCCTGAATATGCACCTGCCGGGTCAATAGTTCTTATAGCGTAAGTCAATTTCAAGGAACCTGTAACTGCCATTGCCGGAAGAGTAACCGAAACCACACCGGCCTGTGTAAGGAATTCAAAATCACTATTCTCCAATACCTCATTATCATCATCTACCCTAATCAAGTATTGCAAGGTAGCAGAAATATGGGCATTATCAGAATCCATTGCCGGTGACCAGGTAATTGTTGGGGTAATTGTACCTGCCAGACCGCCAGGCGAGGATGCCCCAATCCTTATGGTATCATTATTAGCCGGTAAAAATCCAGAGACAGGTGGTGCCGGTGCATGATTACCAGAACATTGCAAGGCATATAAAGAACCATTTCTGGTTGCTACATAAATTCGGCTATTAGCAACTGTAACAGAAGACTGCCCTGCTGAATCAAGATTATATGTGCCTAAATTATTACCGCTGGATGGCTCAAATATAAATAACTTCGGTGAAATACTGGATAAAACCACCAGGGCCTGTCCTGATGAAAGAAGTTCCATACTTGCCGGTGTGGGACATAATCCTAAAGCCGGCGGAGCGCCTTGAGTCGCAGATATTCCTGAATTCCCAAGTAATTCCTGCCATTTAACCGATGCAGTTGGTGTTATCGGGTCAATTACCACAGCATACTCATTCATTACATACTTATCAAGGATAGTATCATTATTGGTATCAATAGTATAATCAAATCTAACTACAAACCCGACGAAATTACCAACCTTCATAGGTGATGAAGTAGATAATTTAGTTCCTATAATCGTTCCGTTTGTAGGCGAAAACGGGTCAGTTAGAGCAATTTGATAGTTCGTAATCGCACTATCTATATCTATGGAATAAAAATTATTGTTATTACCTCCCGGCAGTAAATATACCGATGTCCCGCTAATCAATGGCGAAGATAATAGAACCGCTCCATCAGTAGGAAATGACCAAACTTCAGAACCGGTATCTTTATTCAAGGCATAATAGCGACCACTGTCACAGCCAATTATTACTTTAGTGCCTGATATTGCCGCAGATGAATAAACAATCTGTTCAACCGTCTGCTCCCAGAATTTATCTCGGGTAGAAAGATTGATAGCCAAAACCTTCTGATTAGGGAATCCCGAACCGAGATATAGAATATTGCCTGAAATGGTTGGAGATGATATATCTGTCCCGCTTGTTACATAGTTCCAGAGCGGTATTCCATCACTAAGCCGCAGGCAATAAACCTTGCCACCTGAAGCGATATAAACCCGTCCCTGTGAAATAGCCGGAGATGAAACAATCCCACTACCGTAGGGGAATGACCAAAGCGGATAGCCGTCAAATTCCCTTAATGCCCTGACATAGCCATCACGGCTGGCGAAAACCACAAATCCATCTCCAATTGCTGGAGAAGAAACTATTTCTGAAGCACCGGCATAGTGCCATATCTCGGCAAATGAGGTTGATAATTTCTCCGATGTGCTTCCGGTTCTATAAGTATCTCTGCCGAACGATGTCCAATCTTCGCTCCGAACGGTATTCACCGCAGAGACGCAAAGAACGCAGAGAATAATTAAGATTCTTACTAATTTCATATTTATAAATTCACCGCAAAGACGCAAAGATAATTATAAGTAGCGGTCGGATTTATCCGACACCATCATTGTAGCGGTCGGATTTATCCGACATATTGTTTGATAAATCAAACCGCTACTACAATTTCCATATATCTGTAACGGTCGGACCCATCCGACATTCTATTGCTGGGCTACCAGATACCCATCAATATTCTTCCAATCTATCTTTTCATAATACGGATTCGCCTTAATATAAAGCCGTATCTTTTCCAATTCCTTTTCGCTCCTGATAATATGTTCGTAATAATTCCATTCCCAAAATGGTTTATAACCGGTAGTTTTCGTTACCAGCGCCTTATATGTTCTGACTATTTCTCCCAGTGTTACATTAACATTTTCCATTATAAATATTACATGTAAATGGTCTGGTACGAAACTGTAAAAATCAAGTTTTACTCCAGTAAATCGCCGTGGTAAATCCTGTAGTATTTGTTCGGCTTCCTTTCTGTATTGTTCTAATAAAGGTTTCCTCAAAG
Source organism: Planctomycetota bacterium (assembly GCA_043807745.1). Taxonomy (GTDB): domain Bacteria; phylum Planctomycetota; class MHYJ01; order JACQXL01; family JACQXL01; genus JAZDFP01. The sequence continues at coordinate 128 of JAZDFP010000075.1, read as the reverse complement.
CAGTGCATATAGTAACAAAATAATAACCGTTAGTTTTATAATTATAATCTTTGAGTCTGATACATTTCCGCTGTTTCATAATACATATGTGCGATAAATCGCACCGCTACTGTATGATGAATCACATC
>JAZDFP010000074.1:0-21830 GCA_043807745.1 Planctomycetota bacterium | reverse complement strand
CCTACCCTCCCCCCTCCCCCTGTTTGAATGAAAAACAGAAACGGTTTTAAGGGCAGTAAAAATGGGGGTTTTTAGAAAATCATTATCATAACATTATTATAATAAATGAGTTATAAAATTGGTGTCTGTCCCGCGAGAAACCGAAAAATTGATGTCGTAACTCTATAGCAGAAAATGAGTTGTAAAATGCGTGTGTGTCCCGCGAGAAATATTAAATCAAGAATATTTATTGATTTTGAGTGGTTCAGATGTTGTTTGACAAATACATAGTGGTCTGTCCCTTCAGAACCTTCAGAACATAACGAGAAAAGAGTTACTTAACAATAACGCTATGCATTTTACACATTATTTTGCCATTTAAAACAAAATACGGTGAATCAGAATTATGATGATCGTTGATAATTGAATTTTTAATTTTAGGGGAACTCAACTGGGTAGAATATTTTCGTTCGTACGAAAGCAAAAGAACGTTTAATTCACCCCAAGAAATGTTAATTTGTTCGTTTATCATTAAGGCATATTCTTCGCTGGTGACTTGAGAAATTGCTTCTTGGAAAATAGTACAATTCGTGTAAATATTGTTTCCACCCATATCTATGCCAGGAAGTGCTATTCCCAACACCACAAAATATAATATGCTCCATAAAGAAATACCAATAGTAATTGTGTTAGAAAGTGCCTTTCTAAAAATCTTTATATTAAGAAAAATCATAAGCATTGGGAATAATATTAATATACCAAACAACGACCATAAGAAAATATCATAACCCCAAATTACTGGAATTGATAGTATTGGTACTAAAATAGAAAAGATTAAATAGAGTGATGTACATAAAATCTTTTTAGGTGAATGTTCATCCGGATTTTTCTTATAGGACACATAAGCCTTAAAAAATATTTGAGAAACTTTTGCTATTACTGGCAATACTAATAATAACAAAAATATAGCTACTCCTCTGATCTCTTCTGGCATCTTAATATCCCTTCATTCTTCGGGGACACATCATATAATTTACAACCCACTATTTCTTTGGTCTTCCTGATGGTTTATTTCTAAAATTAATATTTAATAACTTCTCTTAATCAGGTGACACAATACTAATTTTTTAGATAGGATTTAGTTTTTATGGCCGTTTCTATAGCCGGCTAAGATTTTGTCCAGAGAATCCTTTTCTACATCGGTAAGATTACCAAAGATACGGTCCGACTTGGATATTTTTTCCCGGCGGATTATTTCACGGCAGGTGAGTTTGATATAACGAGAACCTAATTCAGATACATTGGCTTCTATGGGATAGAGCCTTATCAGCGGAATCAAGACATTCTTGTTACCGATTTTACCGAGTGTCTCTATAATCTCACCATTAACCCGTTTATTACCATCGCCTAAAAGCGCCAAAAGGTCGTCCAAACCGGCTGTAGAATCCATTTCACCAAGCAGACAGTGAAGTTTCATTCTAACCATCTGATAGAATTCCAATTTTTTACGCGCAGATGATTCAGAGTATTGAGGTTTATCGTGTTGACCATCCTGCGATGCAGTTGCATTCTGAGGTGTAGTATTTTGTTCTATAGTCTTATTAATCTGCTCCATTTTCCCTTTAATATCCTGAAGATGGCGTAAGAGAACAGGTGCGGCATTTTTGTCATTTATCCTGATGAGTGTTTCGCAAATATTTTCTATCGCTGCTTCATCTATAGGCGTTTTTATATCGTGAATCTGATTCAGGGCTTCTAATAATACCGGGACAGCATTCTTGCCAATCACCTCTAATGCATAGGTTAACTGGAAAATAAGAGTATGATGAGTAATATTCTTTATGAGCAGGTCCACCAACGGTTTGGTAATCACATGCTGATTGATATTCAGATAAGCAATAGATTTTTGACGGGTTTCATAATCATTGGAAAAAAGAGATTGGATGATTAATTGTATATCGGATTCGCTGAGAATATACTCATTACTCAGTTTTTTTATGTCTTTGTCCCATAAAGGCAGGCCTAATTGATTTATTTGTTCGGTAGATGTAGCTGATTCGTCAGAACCACCAGGGTCACTCATAATTTTAATTCTCCATAATTCGGTACCCCTACGGCTACCTTGAGGTTAAGCGGTTTTAGATACACTAACAGATTCAGCGTAAATCGGTTTAATTGGCTGAATTCCTTTAACCATTTCTGCAGTAATCCGAAAGGTTCTGGGCTTCTTTGAAGATGGCAACTCAAACATTGTATCTAATAATAATTCCTCAATAATAGCCCGCAGTGCCCTGGCTCCGGTTTTCTTTACCAATGCCTTCCTGCTTATTTCTTCCAATGCCTCTCTGGCGAATTCAAGATTTGCATTTTCCATCCGGAAAAATGCCTGATATTGTCTAATAATGGCGTTTTTAGGTTCGGTCAGCACTTTTATCATTGCTTCTAAATCCAGAGGTTTAACAATACAGGTAACCGGGAAACGACCGATAAATTCAGGAATCATTCCGAATTCCATCAGGTCTTCCGGTTCAATGTGTTCCAGAATTTCTCCAAGTCCCAATTCGTCTAAATCCTTAGTTTCCACGTCGAACCCAATCTGTTTTCGTCCGATACGTCTCCCGACAGAATTTTCTATCCCATCAAAGGTGCCGCCACCGATAAAGAGAATATGAGTGGTATCAATCCGAATATATTCCTGTTCGGGGTGTTTACGGCCTCCCTGGGGCGGCACGCTGGAAATAGTGCCTTCTAATATCTTGAGTAACCCCTGCTGGACACCTTCACCTGAAACATCACGGGTAATAGATGGATTATTATGTGTTCTGGCAATTTTATCTATTTCATCAATATAAATAATGCCTTTTTCTGCACGGTTAAGGTCATAATCAGCGGCTTGAATCAATCTCAAGAGCAGATTCTCTACGTCTTCACCTACATAGCCCGCCTCGGTCAGGGTCGTGGCATCACCTATAGCAAAAGGGACATCCAGAATTTTAGCCAGAGTCCGGGCAATTAATGTCTTGCCGCAACCGGTCGGACCAACCAGAAGGATATTACTCTTTTCCAATTCCACATCACCATTATGAACCGGGTTAATAATACGTTTATAATGATGATTGACTGCGACAGAAACTACTTTTTTAGTTTTGTCCTGTCCGACAACATATTCATCTAATCTTCTTTTGATTTCTGTAGGGGCGGGGAGATTCTTGATGAGATGTTCCTTATGAAACGGCTCACAGCGTCCCAATCGCTCATCCTTTTTAAGCATCTGACTGCAGATAGAAACGCATCCGGAACAAATAGTGGCTCCGTCGTTAATCCCTTTTATTAAACTATTATCTGCAGTATACGGAAGACCGCAAAAGGAGCACGTTTCTTTTGTCTTATTATTTTTCTTAGAATGCCTCATTCAATTTCAAGAAATCAGTTATATTAACTTTTCGCCTGTGATTCCGTTTTAGATTTCATTGATTCAATTACCTCATCAACAATACCATAATTTTTAGCTTCTTCGGCAGACATAAAATAATCACGGTCTGTATCTTTTTCTATTTTATCCAAGGGTTGACCGGTATGCTTGGAAACAATACGGTTTATTTTATGTTTTAGTTTAATGATTTCCTCAGCCTGGATTTTAATATCTGCGGCATCGCCCTGGGCGCCGCCCCATGGCTGATGAAGCATCACACGGGCATGCGGCAAGCAATTACGCTTCCCTTTCGTTCCGGCTGCCAGAAGAACCGCTCCCATACTTGAAGCCTGTCCGATACAATATGTGGCAACATCACATTGGACAAATTGTATCGTATCATAAACGGCTAATCCGGCTGTTACTGAACCGCCGGGTGAATTAATATACACGTTAATATCCTGGTTTTTATTCTCCATTTGCAGGAACAAAATCTGTGCTATAATTAAATTTGCCACATAATCATCAATGGGCGAGCCGATAAAAATAATACGGTCTTTTAGCAGTCTTGACCAAATATCATATGAACGTTCACCCTTACCGGTTTTTTCAATTACTATAGGAACAAGATAATTCATAGATTCTCCTTTACATTAATGCTTTAAGTATCGATAACGGCTTTTTCCTTTAAGAATTTCCTAACTTTTTCTTCACGGATATCCGCACGCAATTGACCTAACTGATGATTTTCCTCATAATATTTTCTAACCTCATTAGGCCATTTATGATACTGGCCTGCCAATTCGTTTATTCTTTGATTGATTTCATCTTCGGTAACGAATATTTTTTCCTTTTTAGCGATATGGTCGCAGATAAATTGGATTTTAAGCTCTTTTACAGCCGCGTCCTTTGCTTTCACTTTCATGTTTTCCATTTCTCCGGCAACTTCTTTTTCGGTCCGCCCTTCCATCAACATCGGCAGAGTCCATCGGCGTAACAAATAATTTATATTCTCATTAACCATGCTTTCGGGCAATTGGAAATCTGTCTTTGCAAGAATAGAATCAAGAATCTCTTCTTCTGTTTTATAATCAACTTCTTTTTCTTTTTGTTTCTGGAGCCGTTTTTTTATTTCATCTTTCATATGTTTGACTGAATCAAATCCGATTAGTTTTGCCCAATCCTCAGTTAACTCCGGAATCTTTAGCCGTTTCACTTCCCTGACAGTAATCTTTACCTTTGCTTCCTTGTTCCGATATTCGGTTTTTTCAGCATCATCCGGAACTTTAAGGTCAATCTCTTTTAAATCGCCATTTTTCACGCCGACTAAGGCATCACCGATAGCATTTGATGTTTTACCGAAAAACTTTATTCCCGAACCGATAATAAAATTAGTATTTTCGTTTTGATGAATTCGCTTGCCATCAATAAAGGTTTCCTGGTTAAAAACAAGCATATCGTCTTTTTTAGATACCTGATTCTCTAAAACCTGCCATTCGCCATGCTTGGTCCGTATATTTTCTATGGTGTTATTAATATCGTTATCATTTACTTCAGCAGGAATGATTTTTTTTACATGAATAGCCGTATAATCGGTTAGATTTATTGTGGGTTCAACTTCAATAATAACATCAAAAGATAAAGGTTTTGTTTCTTCCACAATAATTTTATCGTAATCAATTTGGGGTTCGCTGATAGGTTTAACGTTATGGGTTTTAAAAGCGTCTGCAGAGGATGAATTGATAATATCATTCTTAAATTCTTCTTTTATATCCTTACCGAATTTACGCTCCACTAATTCGCGGGGCGCAAATCCCTTCCTGAAGCCGGGAATAACAGCAGAAGAAATAAAGCTACTGTATTTCTCATTCAATTTTTCTTTAATCTTCTCGGCAGGCACTTCTATTTTTATTTGTATCTTACAGGGTCCGATTTCTTTTATTTCTGTTTGCATCCATTTTCTCCTCTATTTTACAGTATAGGAAAATTTCAGCCTCATGCCAAAGACAGATAAGTCTCAAGATCAAAAGATTGAAATATAATATTTAACATAGACCTTCTATAGTTTAGCACAAAAGTCTCGTCAACTCCGTCAGAAATACATCGTCCGTAGACGACCGTAATAGTGGATTGTTCTCTTTCGTGTAATTGAGTCAATCAGTTTTTATCCTGTATTGTGTTTATATAAAGAAAATATTTCTAACAGGGTCAATAATTTTATATAAAATTTATTTGCTGTATAGAAAAGTATAAATGTTATAAGTATCATTATAAACAGAATCACCAGATGGCTCGCTGGGAAAGGTCTTATAGCAAACAACCATCCTACGCCCTTCGGGCTTCGGAATGGTATTCCGCAGCTTCAGCGAAGGATACCAAAATCTACGGAAAATAGAGAGCGTCAAAAGTATGGTTCAACAATCTCACCATTTAGCTCACCCCCCCCCCCGAAGGCGAGGTCTCGCCAAAGGCGGGACAGGCGCCGGACACAAAGGTTAGCCACAGATTACTAATTAGTCATTAGTCATTCATTAGAAATTAGTCATTTCCTTTGTGTTTCTTTCCCGGCTTACCTGAATCTCCAGTCCGAGCCATTTCTTCTTTTTATTCGGGTTTGTGGGGTCAGTAATTTCTACCACGATGAAATCTATATGCGAAATACCCTCAAGACTAAAAGGCGAAATCTCCGACTGGCGATACTCGTTAACCAACTGATTTAACTCCGCATTCGCCTGTTTAATTACCCACTCTTCGTAGCCCTGGGTAATTATTTCGCTCCCCCAATGGACAATCAGGCTGACTAAAATCTTCTTGAACTCGCCAAGTTTCTCAGGGGTGGTGATAACCAGTGGTTCACCCACAGGGTGACCCAGTGGGTCACCTTCAAGGCGGACGTTCCGCGACTTCAAATAATCAACCAATTTCCGGTCGCCAGCCAGCGCCATTATCGCCATCGTAGAAAGCCCAAGAATATTGCCGGCCTTATAACCCTTAAGCGGTCCGAGGTATTTACACCATTTACGGGCATATTCCTTTCGCCCGTATTCCAACTTTTCCTCATATTTCCCGGTCTCAAAGACATCTTTTCGTTTCTGGAAATAACGTTTTCCCGCTCCGGCTAAACTATCACGCGTCTTATTCATTATATCCTTGTAGGTCAAACCGTGTTTTGAACGCCATTCCGGGTTAATAAAAGAAGCAATAGTCTTCTCGGTGGGTTTGGCAATCTTTTCCTCAAAATCCTTCCGGGTCCTGATGGCTTTTTTAAGACCGCGATAGGTCTTCCCCTTGGCTTCTATCATCTTCTTTACCCAGTTTTCCTCAATTTGAGGTGGAATCTGTGTAAAATAGGGTGCGACCAACCGGGCATTAAACCCCGTTAGAGATAGGTCGTCATTCTGACGACCCTTAAGAGATATAGTATTCATTCTAACTAACCCCCTCTTTAAAAATAATGAGTCCCGATGTTGCGTCAGGACGACCGTTACTAATCTCTAACGGGGTAAATCTAATTTGCTCCATTTTCTATCCTCATATAAAACAAAGAGTTATAACAAACATGGTTATCCTACCCTCCCCCCATACCATACCTCATACCACCCTTTCAGATTACCCCTACCACCTTGTTAGGTTACGCCTACTACCTTGTTATGTTACCCCTACTACCTTATTAGGTTACTCCTACTACCTTGTTAAGTTACTCCTACTACTTTGTTATGTTACCCCTACTACCTTGTTACGTTACCCCTACTACTTTATTAGGTTACGCCTACTACCTTATTAGGTTACCCCTACTACCTTGTATGGTTCCTTCTACCCCAAAACGAAAATGATAAATTAACAACAGGATTTAGCTGATTTAGCAGGATTTTATCTGTTTAATCCCGTTGTTTATATTATTGGCTAATTAAGAACCAACAGGAAAATATTCGCTGAGTTTAATCTCAATTCCTTTAATTCTACTATACCTGGAGGTCTGATGGACCGGGAAAGACCTGCTTTGCTCATTGTATTTAATTCCGAACTGGTTAAAGAAAGTCTTACCATTGACCACGGCCAGGAGACCTGTTTTAGTCAGGTTGACAGGAAGGACGTAATCGCCTTTCTTTTCCGAACGGAATTCAAATGCAATCTTTTTCGTCTCCGGCTCGTAATAAAGTTTCACATATTTGCAGTTAGTGGGCTTGACAAAGGTTTCATAACAGACCTTGTTAAAACAAATCAGGCCGGTGGAGAGAATGCTGATGATGGGTTTATCACCGAATGCCTGCCACTTACCCTTGAATGATTTATAAGTCATTTAATTCCTCCTTTTTACTTGTTACCCCAAATTACCCGAACTATATTCTTTGTGCTCTTTGTGCCTTTGTGGTTAATCTTTTATTGTTTTACGGCACCCTTGAATAATTATCATAGGCATAGCCGGTCATATCGCCCAACGACCAGGGGTAACTTCCCACGGCAATCGTGGTCTTGCTGGAATCTGCCTTCAGGATGCGGGTGACATTATTAGACAGGCATTCCGCAATCCGAAATATGCTCACTCTATCCCTCCGATAATCCGTAGCACAGACCACTCTACCACATAGGCATAACTGCCTGAGACATAAACGCCCAAAGCACCGGCTGGTGATGTATCGTAAGACCCGGCCAGGAATGGAGCAGATGGATTAGAGATATTGATAATCTTAAGTCCTGACACATTCGCTAGATAGGCATAATTGCCTGAAACATAGACACCAGCGGCATAATTCGACGTAGCATATGAACCTGTTAGAGTTGGAGAAGCAGGATTAGAAATATTGATAATCTGGAGTTCTGAATAATCAGCTGCGACATAGGCATAACTGCCTGAGATATAGACGTCCGCATAGCCAGATGTACGGTATGAACCAGTTAGGTTAGGAGAAGCAGGATTAGAAATATTGATAATCTGTAGTCCTGGAGTATTATCCCCGACATAGGCATAACTGCCTGAGACATAGACGCAAAAGGCAGCGCCCGGTGTGATGTATGACCCGACTAAGGTGGGCGTGGCTGGATTAGAGATATCTATAATCTGGAGCCCTGAGGTATCAGCTGCGACATAGGCATAACTGCCTGAAACATAAACATCATGGGCATAGCCCGGTGTATCATACAAACCGATTAAGGTAGGAGATGCCGGATTAGAGATGTCTATAATCTGGAGCCCTGACTCCCAATCCGCGACATAGGCATAACTGCCTGAGACATAGACGCCAACGGCATAGCCCGGTGTATCATATGAATTAGTTAAGGTTGGAGATGCCGGGTCAGAGATGTTGATTATCTGGAGCCCTGAAGTCCCATCCGCGACATAGGCATAATTGCCTAAAATATAGACACCCTGGGGATAGGTATAAACGCCCTCGAAATAAGTATTACATGAACCGACGAACGTGGGACTCAAGGGCAAACTAATACTGACCGATAGTCCTGAAGACCATCTTGAGACAACTGAGGTATCTGTAACACAACGTACCCTTGCCCTAATAGAATAAGTGCCGTCAGTAATCCATCTCTTTGATTGTGTCGCAGAGCCCCAGGCAGAAAGGTCGGACCAGTCTCCCTTCCAGTCAAATTGGTACTCTACAGTGCCTAAATTAGAAGATGCTCCGCCAGTAGAATAACTATAATAAGTCGTGCCAGTATTACTTGAGGTCGTGCCGGTAGGTTGATTGGGTGTGCTTATGTCTTGCGAGAATATACTGACAATCCGTAGCCAGCCACCGTCCGCGACATAGGCATAACTGCCTGAGACATAGATGCCTATAGCATTGCCCGGTGTATCGTATGAACCGGTTAAGGTTGGTGATGCCGGGTCAGAGATATTGATTATCTGAAGTCCTGAAAGATTGTCTGCGACATAGGCATAACTGCCTGAGACATAGACGCCTACGGCATAGTCGTCAGGTGTATCGTATGAACCGGTTAAGGTTGGTGAAGCAGGATTAGAGATGTCTATAATCTGAAGCCCACCTAGCCAGCCTGCTGCGACATAGGCATAATTGCCTGAGACATAGACGTCATAATTGCCCAGTGTAATGCAAGACCCGACCAATGTAGGAGCAGATGAATTAGAGATGTCTATAATCTGTAGCCCTGACCCCACAACATAGGCATAAGTGCCTGAGACAAAGACGCTATTAATACCGGTTCCATAGGAACCGACTAAATAAGGACTGAAACCACTTGAACCACTACCATCGTTCCTGCTATCGCTCTTCTTCCGACATAGTCCGCCATAGCCCAGAACAATTATGCCAATCAATAAAACCGCCAGTCCTATTTTTATCCCTACGAGACAAGTCAATTTTATTTTGTTCATATCAAACCTCCTTATTACTAATCCGCCCAGCCCACACCCCAATCAGATAGGGTGGGGGCTACAGCCAGACTTGTAGTGGAAAAATTAGCACGTAGTTTGATACCGGGAACTTAATTCCTCCTTTTTACTTGTTACCTCGAATTACCCGAACTATATTCTTTGTGCTCTTTGTGCCTTTGTGGTTAATCTTTTATTGTTTTACGGCACCCTTGAATAATTATCATAGGCATAGCCGGTCATATCGCCCAACGAATAGAACGGACCTCCCACTGCAATCGTGGTCGTGCTTAAATCTGCCTTCAGGATGCGGGTGACATAATTAGAACCATAATTTGCCACCCAGCAATAGGTTTCATCTACCGCGACTCCAAAGGGGACAGGTCCCACGGCAATCGTGGTCGTGGCTAAAGTGGACTTCACAATGCGGGTGACATTATCAGAACCCCCATTTGCCACCCAGCAATAGGTCTCATCTACCGCGACTCCTTCGGGGTAACTTCCTACCGCAATCGTGGTCGTGCTTAAATCTGATTTCTGGATGCGGGTGACATTATCAGAACCCTCATTTACCACCCAGCAATAGGTCCCATCTACCGCTACTCCAAAGGGCTGAGTTCCAACCGTAATCGTGGTCGTGGCAGAAGTGGACTTCACAATGCGGGTGACATAATTAGAACCATAATTTGCCACCCAGACATAGTCATCCACGGCCGGGGGCACAGCTGGTGCGATACTACTGCTACTGCCCTTGCTTTTACCGCAACCGCCGTAATTAAATGTAGTGACAAAGGCAATCAACGTCATAACTGTTATAATCCTTATCCAGAGCGAAGCCTCTTGTAGGGATAACTTATACCCCGAAATAATCCCCGATATAGCCATCGGGTCAGGCGGGATTCCGTTCACACTGCGCATATTTATCTCCTTACTTTATTGTTAATCCGCCCAGCCCACACCCCAATCAGATAGGGTGGGGGCTACAGCCGTATTTGTAGTGGAAAAATTAGCACGTAGTTTGATACCGGGAACACTACCAATAGAAGAAATACTATTACCCGATAAGACATTAGAAAGTAGTAACACATTATCTGATGCCCTTAAGACATCTACAGTAAATGTAGTATTTGCTGGTAGTGTTCTGGTAAAGTTCAAGAGACCCCAGGAAGAGACACTCGTTGGTATAATAGATTCTGAAACATAGGTGCCTGAAGAAACATATGATGAACCCCATTCCCAGGTTTCGTTGCTGAGAGCAACAGCAGTCCGCCCTCCGAACAGGACTGTTCTCTGGCGGACAGAGTCATATACCATCGCATGTCCGCCTTGTCCCGAAGGCGAGGTCACGGGACTTTGTTGCGTCCAATTTATTCCATTCCATTCCCACGTCTCGTTGCTAAAAACACCACCAGTAGTAATCCCTCCGAATAGGATTGTTCTCTGGCGGACAGAGTCATATGCCATCGCATGGGCTTGTCGTCCCGGGGGCGAGGTCGTTGGATACAGCCGCGTCCAGTTCGTCCCATCCCATTCCCATGTCTCGTTGTTATACCAATCAGTATCAGTAATTCCTCCGAATAGAACTATCCTCTGGCGGACAGAGTCATATACCATTGCATGTCTATCTCGTGGCGAGGGCAAGGTCACGGGACTTCGTCGCGTCCAATTTATTCCATTCCATTCCCACGTCTCGTTGCTAAAACCAGTACCAGTAAACCCTCCGAATAGGACGGTTTTCTGGCGGAGCAAGTCATATGCCATCGCATGCCAGCATCGTGCCGAGGGCGCGGTATCAAAATGCAGACCCCAAGATGTCCCATTCCATTCCCAGGTTCCATTCCCCCATCCCGACCCTCCGAATAGGACGGTCTTCTGGCGGACAGAGTCATATACCATCGCATGTCCATCTTGCGCCGGGGGCGTCCCACTTGCTCGTAGTATCCAGTTCGTGCCATTCCATTCCCATGTATCACTGAGGCTAACACTATCACACCCTCCGAACAGGACTGTCCGCTGACGGACAGAGTCATATGCCATCGCATGGTCGGTTCGTGCCAGAGGCAAGGTAGCGGGTAAGCGTTTGAACCAGTTCTGGGTGAGGGATAAGGTGACATCGTTATTGGCATTGGCGGGGACGGTATTGACAAAGACACCAGTGCCTAATGGGAAGGTAGTCTGTAACCAATAGCCAAAAGCCCGATTTGTTCCATATGTTGTACCCCCAGCATTAGTCGCTACGCACCTGAAATTATAGACTGTATTTGATGACAATCCGCTGATATTAGCCGAGACTACAACATTACTCGTTCCACTGCCGATTGCCTGTGCGGTTGTAGTATTCCCATATGAAGTAGTTTGACCCCATTGGAAATAGGCGGTTGTAGCAAGCCCATTCGGATTGACATTGCCATTCAAGACCGCAGAATTATATGTTATCGCGGTGGCTGGATTAGTAGTTACAGTTGGCGGTGGTGGTATTTGTGTGGTAAAATTCCAGACAATACCGATAGTGGTTCCGCCAGCATTCTTGGAATTAATCCGCCAGAAATATACGGTGTTATTAAGCAGTGTACCCGGGTCATAACTTGTGCCAGCAGTATTGGTCTGAAGTGTCCCCGGCGAGGTCGTGCCGAAATAAACATTATAAGAGGTAGCACCGCTTGCCGCAGCCCAACTCAATTGCTGAGTAATCGGAACATTAGTTTCTCCATTACCCGGATTGGGCGAAGTTACCTGATCTGGAGGTGCAACTATAGTGGTAAAATTCCAGACAATGCCTGGGGTTGTTCCTACAGAGTTCTTGGAATCAATCCGCCAGAAATATACGGTGTTATTAAGCAGTGTGCCTGGGTTATAAATTGTGGCTGTTTGATTGCCCCTAAATGTTCCGGGCGAGGTTGTGCCAAAATAGACATCATAAGAAGTAGCGTTGCTGGCCGAAGCCCAACTCAGTTGCCAAGTGATTGGAATACCTGTTGCGCCGGTAGAAGGAGTCGGTGTAGTAACCTGGGCTGGTGCTGCAACTATCGTAGTAAAACTCCAGACAATACCGGTAGTGGTTCCACCAGCATTCTTTGAGTCAATTCGCCAGTAATAGGTAGTGTTATTACTCAGGTTGCCTGGGGGGGCATAACTCGTGCCGGACTGATTGCCGATAAATGCCCCGGGCGAGGTCGTGCCGAAATAGACATCATAGGAGGTTGCCCTTGCCGCGGCGCTCCAGTTTAATGATGCCGTGATTGAAACACCTGTTTGCCCGTTGGTCGGGCTGGTGTAAGTAACCTGTGCTGGTGCCTCCACAATGGTGGTAAAACTCCATTGATACTGGATTGCTATACTGTTACCTGCTAAATCTTGTGCCGCAGTACTTACGGTACAGGTATAAGAAGTGTTATAAGCAAGGTTGCTGGTCGGGTCAAAGGTCATTATATTCCCGCTCCAGGAAAAAGCACCAGCCACAGTAGGCGAGGTTGAAAAGGCACCCTGTGTTGCAGATTGGTTCATCGCTTCACTAAATGTTACTGAAATATTCGTAGATACGGCAATACCGGTTGAACCATTTGCCGGACTAACTGATATTACAGTAGGTGGTATAGTGTCAGGTGCGGTGGTAAAACTCCAGACATTACCTGGGATTATTCCTACAGAGTTCTTAGAATCAATCCGCCAGTAATATAAGGTGTTATTAAGCAGTGTGCCCGGGTTATAACTTGTGGCTGTGGTATTGACTTTATATGCGGGAGGACTGGTTGTGCCGAAATAGACATCATAAGAGGTAGCGCCGTTGGCAGATGCCCAACTTAATTGCTGGGTAATCGGGATATTAGTTGCTCCATTACCCGGAATAGGCGAGGTTACCTGGGCTGGTAGCGACAGCGGCTCCGTCGGCGTGGTTCTATTTGTAGTTGTCCCATCACCTAATTGACCATAAAAGTTATAACCCCAAGTCCAGAGTGTACCATTGGTCTTTCGTGCGACTGTATGCCCCCCTCCAGCCGCAATGACTGCCCAGCCAGTCTCGATTTGAGTTGGCAGATACTTAGATATATTTGTCCCATCACCTAATTGACCACCCCCGTTATAACCCCAGGCCCAGAGTGTGTAGTCGGTCCTCAGGGCAACGGTATGAACACCTCCACAGGCGACCTGACGCCAGGTATTGAGCGTGCCTACCTGTTTCGGGATGTTGAACGACGTCGTATTACCCAAACCCAATTGCCCATCTGAATTCCATCCCCAAGCCCAGAGTGTGCCATCGGTCTGAATGGCGGCTGTATGCTCCCATCCAGCCGCAATGGCTGACCAGTACCAGTTTCCTCCCCAAATTTGAGTCGGCGTCGACTTAAATGTATTATTTTGTATATTATTACCTAATTGGCCGAAATTATTATTTCCCCAGGTCCAGACTGTATTATCGCTCTTACGGGCAACTGTATGCTTCCCTCCAGCCGCAATGGCTGACCAGTTGGTATCATTGCCGATTTGAGTTGGCACATTCTTATCAACAGTTGTCCCATCACCTAATTGCCAATACTCGTTAGAACCCCAAGCCCAGAGTGTGCCATTGGTTTTTATGGCGACCGTATGATACTCTCCAGCCGTAATACCTGCCCAATTCGTATCTGTCCCGATTTTTGTAGGTATATTCCTATTTGTGTTTGTTCCATCACCTAATTGACCCCTATCATTTCTTCCCCAGGCCCAGAGCGTGCGGTCGGTCTTAAGGGCGACGGTATGTGAGCCACCAGCCGCAATGATTGCCCAATTCGTATCTGTCCCAATCTTGGTAGGAATATTCTTGTTTGTAAATGTCCCATTACCTAATTGGCCACTGGAATTCAATCCCCAAGCCCAGAGTGTGCCGTCGGTCTTAAGTATGACTGTATGTGAACCACCAGCCGCAATGCCTGATGGTGAATTAACCACTCCATATAAAGAAAGACTGGTAACCTGTGCTATCACAAGATTATTGACTGTGTCAACAAAGGCAATAGGAACATTTATCCACTGGTTTAGCGTGCTGTCGTATCTAAGTAATCTTACATCTTCTTCACTCAGTCCTAATGCAAGGACTTTTTGCTCATCATAGGGTACTTTGATAGTGACTGGTTTAGTGAAAACCAGTTCTGGAGAGGTGACAAAATCAACGAGTGGTCCGGCATTTGTAAATCCAACCGGTATGGGTGTCAGGGCGTCAATAATTTCAGGCGTAGGTTCTTGAATCATCACAACGACCGTGGTTGTCAGGGCTCCGGGAGGAATTATTATGGCTGCACCGAATATCGGACTTTCTGGCGTTGTCACTCCAACTATGCCGCCTTCGGTGCCAACTGTGCTTACTACAACATCATTCACGGTAATAGTAACCGTCTCGCTGACAGAAAGATTGCCGGCGCCATTATCAGTAACCGTAAATGTTACAGGATAACTGCCTGACCGTTCATAACTCGGTGTCCAACTGAATGCACCTGTGGCTGAATCCAAGGTTGCGCCAATCGGTCCTCCGATCATTGTATAAACTATGGTATCACCATCCGGGTCTGCGGCTGACAGCGTAAAGGTCAATAATTGACCTTCATTGACTATCTTATTACCCGGCGAGGTCATTGTTGGTGATCTATTAATATTGTTAACCAATATCGTGATTACCTTTTCATCATACAGTAAGCCAGGGTCAGTTACCCTGAATTTAATATTGGAATAAGTGCCTGCCTGAGTGTAATCGGGAGTCCAGGAGAATGTATCTCCCTCAAGGATTGCGCCATTCGGCAGACCGGTTGCTGAATAACTCAAAGCATCGCCATCCGGGTCTGTGGCTGATAATGTGAATGTTAATAATACATTCTCATCTACACTCTTATCACTAACTGCGGTTAATATCGGTGGCCTATTTACATTATTTACTGTAATGGTAACTGTTTCTTCATCAGAAAGAGGAGCCGGAATACCATTATCAGTTACCGTAAATGTTACAGGATAACTGCCTGCCTGGTCATAACTCGGTGTCCAACTGAATGCACCTGTTGCCGAATCCAAGGTTGCGCCAGTCGGTCCGCCGGTCATTGAATAATTTATGGTATCGCCATCCGGGTCATTGGCAACCAGCGTAAATGCCAGATTAACATTCTCATCTACATTCTTGTTACCAATAGCATTCAAAACAGGCGCCCTATTGCTTGATACGGTAATTGTCCCGGTCATCGGTAACGAAACGCCTATTATCTTGACTTGATGCTCTTTATCGTCGTTTCCCTGTCCGTTATTATCAACGTTTTTATTATCCGGTTTGCCCTTGTTCTTGTCGTCCTTGTCGTCATCTTTCCCGTTAGACTGATTGTCTATCTTATCGTCCTTATCACCCTTGTTGTCGGCGTTACCGTTAGATTCTTTATCAACTTTCTTTCTTATCAATTCCCCAATTAGAGTATATTGATATACTCCGTCTTTTACCAAAGTCCCCTGTGCGTCAGTGCCGTTCCAGGTCCGGGTAACCGTAAGAGGGAAATAAACATCTTCGTCATCTTCCTCGTTCGCACGTGGCGGCGGGAAAATCTCCTGTTCATTGATAAATTGATTGACTTTTTCACCGGTTGTGTAATCAGAAAACTCCCAGGCATGCCTTATAAAATACTTAAACATCTCCTTTTGCGCCTCTGCCTGAGAACCCAATCCGTCAGTGTATTTTACCCGAAATTCACCGGTGAGAACAGATTCTCCAAGCGCAGGGAAAAATGGGTCTGGTGCATCCGAAACCTTATCTAATACAAGTTTTTGATTGTTGAATTTGCCCTGACCATGGATTCCACTGCTTCCGGTAATGAGCCCAGCATTATCATCCACCGGACAACCCTTGATACCTATAGTCAGAGATGTGATTCCGATTAACAATGCTATTATACCTATTCTTTTTATTGCGCTCATTTTCCCCTCCTTGTTATAGTATTATACCGGCTGAGAAGTTGATGGTAAGGATATCTGTTGGAAAAACAATCAATCGGAATCCGTCATATCAAGTTAAACAGACTCGCAATTTGCGCATCCGCTTATGAAGAACAAAGACTAACAAAACTAACAAACAACACACTAATATCTTTTCTATCAAGCCGGTTGAGACCATAAACCAAGCATAGACAATTGCCGGTATAAGAATTATGCGCGTTGTAATTTTAGCAAACGAGTGTCTGCTCATATATTCTGCCACGGTAGGACTATATTTATAATAAATTGATAGGAATGTTTGTCCAATCCCGCTGTATACAAGATATTCATCTCTGAATTGTTTTAATAGAATAACCGGCTTTGCTAAAGGCGAACCATATGCCGCGGTTGCAATAAAACAAGGTAAAAATTTATTACCTTCTTTGCTTATAGCACTACTTCCACTATTAACAATTCTACCATTTATTATCTTAATTATAAAAGGCTTAGTAACACTGGCTAAATTAGAATCTGTCGCCTTAATAGTAAATGAATATTGGCCTGCCGAACTAAAAGGTAATGTTCCGCTAATCTCGCCGGTTGTGCTATTTAGAATCAGGTTCGGAGGTAACGCCCCTCCAAATACAGACCAGGTATACGGTGCAACCCCACCAGCAACAGGAATAGTCAGATAATATTGTGTTCCGGTTTGACCATTAGAAAGCGTATTCGGTATAATTCTTAATGAGGTTCCAGCAGGATTAATGATAATAGAAAAATTAGCCGAATCAGTAGCACTTAATGTATCAATAATTTGAACAGAAAAACGATAAATCCCAAGAGCAGTTGGTGATACTATACCGGAGATGTGACCCGTATTAATGCCTAAAGAAAGTCCACCGGGTAAAACACCTGAATTGATAGTCCGGGTTAGAGGTGGTGAACCGCCGGCAGTTGAGATTTTAACGTTATAAGAGACGCCCGCTTCACTATCAGAAAGTGTCGTGGTCGCAATATGTAAAAGTCCACTCGTAGCGGCATATAACGTATTACCATAAGCACCTATATTGATTCTACCACCGTGCGGATTAGGTTCATTTGACCAGTCATCCGCCGGCTCACCCATATCTACAATCGGCTGGTTTAATTGCTCACGATAATCATTATTTATTTTATTAATAAAAGCAACATTATCTGAAATATCACTTGTCCCGGCACTGCAATTAAAATAACCAGTTTCGTTACCGTAAACATTGTTATAAGAAAAAGATAACTTTGATAAATTCGCTACACCGCCTCTCCAGTAAATACCATATTGATTATTCATAACAATATTATTACGAACTCCGGTATTACCTGCTACATAAATACCAACAAAGTTATTAGAAACAATAGTGTTATT
Source organism: Planctomycetota bacterium (assembly GCA_043807745.1). Classification (GTDB taxonomy): domain Bacteria; phylum Planctomycetota; class MHYJ01; order JACQXL01; family JACQXL01; genus JAZDFP01. Next base: position 3,773 of record JAZDFP010000074.1, on the reverse strand, counting down.
GATGATGTCAATATTCGAAGTTTCATTACCATAGATTGCAATGCCGCATCCTTTAATCACGGTATTCTTTAAACTAACCCCATAAGACCTTGCATCAACACCAGTTGAAGCGTTATAAATCGTAAGATTAGAGATAGTGCCCGTTATACCTCCGGCTGTACCGGATAATCTAATAATGGTATCTACGTTTGAACCATCTAAGATAGTTTGATGTGGTGATTGACCTTTTATATTAACACCCTCTTTCAGAGACAATGCATTCTGTAAAACAAATGTAATGGCTCCTAATGTGATAGTTTCTCCGCTTTGAGCAATGGATAAAGCATCAGATAATGTTTCATACGGTATCCCGCTTAAATATACAAAATAACCACAACTGGCTGAGATTTCTATTGGTGCACTGCTTAGACCGGCTTCGTCTTCTGTTATGACTTGGAATGTATAATTAATCCCATTTGTTAACCCGCTTATGTGATAGTTAGTAACATTACCAATAAACTGTAAAGGACTAAAAGAACCGCCTTGCTGTTTATAACTAATCAAGTAACCTTTTACATCAGAACTCGTGGATGCTATCCAAAACAGGTCTGCATAACCATTACTCGGCGTTACCCTCAAATTAGTCGGTGGTGCAGGCGGTATAGTATCAATAATAGCCCAGAATGATTGGGTCGCAGACCATCTGGAGTATGCCATGGAAGAATCTATAGTTCTTATGGCATAACTAAGTTTAATATTAGCAGTAATTGGTATTGCCGGAAGGGTAATTGACACCGCTCCCGGCTCTGTCATAATTTCAACATCATAGTTTTCTAATATTTCATTGTCATCATCTACTCGAATCAAATATCTTAAGGTTGACGGTGAATCACCGCTATCAGGGTCAGTTGCCGCTGTCCATCTAATTGTTGGGGTAATCGTAGAACCTGTCAAGATATCAACATCATTCGCTGGAAAAAATCCGGATATAGGCGGTTGTGGTGCCCTATTAACCCCGCTCTGAAATGCGGACAATGAACCACTCTTGGTAGCCACAAAAATACGGCTATTCGCAATGGCTACCGATGACTGACCGGCTGAATCCAGGTTATAAGTAGCCAAAGTATATCCATTAGATGGGTCAATTACCATCAATTTAGATATGAGAGTAGACAAAACCACGAGCGCTTGACCGGATGACAGAATATTCATTGCACCTGGTGTCGAACAAAGTCCATACGACTGCGGAGTGCTTAAACCTACGGTTATTCGGGAACCCATCAGTAATTTCTGCCATTTGACTAATCGTGTATCAGGATTAATTGCTGTTACATATTCATTCATTGCATATTCGTCACTTCTCCCATCACCATTAGTATCCAAGGTATAATCAAATCTCTCAACAAATGCTATCAAATTACCCACTTTCATCGGTGATGAAGTAATCATTTCCCTGCCGAGAATACTACCACCTGTAGGAGTTACCGGCTGGTTAGGGTCAACAATCTCTATCTGATAATCTGTACCGGGGGTATTATCAATATCAATCCGATAGAATTTCGTATCTATTCCACCCGGTAATAAATAAACTGAATTACCGATAACTAACGGAGATGATAGCAGCACCTGTCCATTAGTAGCATACGACCAGATTTCAGAACAATTATCCTTATCGATGGCATAATAGCGACCGCTATCACAGCCAATAATTACTTTATTGCCAGCAATTGCCGGAGAGGAATAAACAATCTGTTCCACCGCTTTTTCCCAGAGTAGATTCCGGCTAATAAGATTGAGTGCCAAGACTTTCTGTTTTGGATGTCCGGACCCCATAAATAATATATTGTTTAATACGGTTGGCGATGAAAGATTTGTTCCGCCTGAGGTATAATTCCAGATGGGTGTCCCATCACTAAGTCTCAGGCAATAAACCTTACCATTTGAAGGAACATAAACCCTTCCCTTATAAATAGCCGGAGAACCGACTATTTCTCCACCGGTTAAGAATGTCCATAAAGTGGAGCCGTCTAATTCTCTTAGCGCCCTGACATAACCATCTCGTGCACAAATAATCACAAAACCATCTGAAACAGCCGGTGAAGCAACTATCTCAGATTGACCGCTATATTTCCATACCTCAGTCAATTCGGCTGATAATTTCTCGTCTGTGCTTCTGGAACGATTAGTATCTCTGCCCAGTGTAGTCCAATCCTCGGCATAACTAATCATTGATAAGCGGGCACAAAGAACACACAGAACAAATACAATCTTTATAACTCTCATATATTCCCATTATAAATATACATTTTATTATTAAAGTGTCAAGGGGTATTTAAATAATTCTATATATATATATTTGAGATTGTTGACAAAGTCAACAATCTCACCCTGAACGAAGTGAAGGGTCTCACTTCGTGCCGAGCGCACTCAGTGCGAGGCAAAACTGTGTTTGGTGAGATCCTTCGCTTCGCTCCCAGAGTAATTACAGACGATCAGTTGCTCTCTTGATTATTTGCACGCGGACACGTTGCGGGATTTGGTCTTTGTCTTCACCTATTTTTTCGATTAGCATTTTCAATTTGTCCCGCTGTGCTTTACCCAGCGAGACAAATTCCACGCCGATCATATAAATATCAAACTCAAGAGATAATTCAAACCATGCCACCCGGCATTTAATTCGGATAGGTTTGTCTCTGGAAAAAGGGGTGGTAACATCTAATAAAAGTTTGTTTTGGGTTAATAACTTTTTGGTAATGAATTGCAGACCGCTTTCTGAAATGTCCAAGCAGATATATTCTTCTGAAGTGGGTTTGACTAATAATCCAAAAAAGCGGCTGGTGCACAATCGACTTTTTAGCCCTTTAATAGAATAACGTTTATGACGTCGTTGTTCTCTGGTCATGGCAACTTATTACATATTTTTATAGTGTGGCAGTCCCGCTTTCCACCGCACACTCCACGAACCCTGACGTCCCGCATGGGCGGGATGAGCGAGAACCCACTGGGTTCCCTGTGGGAACCCGGAACGGGTAACTTACCTGCCCGTCCGGTCAGGCGGGTGTGCGGGGTTATGTCTTTCTTGCTTATTTTGATAAAATCTTTACTGCGTCATTAACATTATTAAGCATTTGGATATAATTCGGCAATCCAAATAGATGTAATGTTTCTATCACGTTAGGCTGGGCTTGCACAATAATAACATCGCCGTAATTTTCCTTACAAAGGCTTGCTACTTTTATAAAAGCTCCGATTCCGGACGAACTAATAGCAGATATTTTTGAGAGGTCAAACACAAAACGATAGATTCCCTCATCCAGAAACTTTTTTATATTCATATCAAAATCGCTTTGAGTATAACCATCAAGGATTCCTTCAAGTCCGACCACCATAATATCTTGTGGAAACTTTACTGTTTTGAATAAGAGTTCACTCATAATATCATCTTTTTAACCAACTTAAATCAAATATTATTCTTTTATCCGTCATTTCCCGTCAAAGTTACTATTGAAATAATATCAAACATTTCTAACGGAGTCAAGAAAACTTCGTAACTTCTGCCACCCCGCCTTGCGGGATAAACTCCAGCACCAAGACACAAAGAATAAATTATTTTTTCTTCTTTGTACCTTAGTGTCTTAGTGGTTAATCTTCTATTGTTTTATGGCACCCGAGAATAATTATCATAGGCATAGCCGGTCATATCGCCCATCGATACGGGCTGACCTCCCACCGTAATCGTGGTCGTGGCTAAACTGGACTTCACAATACGGGTAACGGTAGCATCATAATTATTT
>JAZDFP010000073.1:0-5449 GCA_043807745.1 Planctomycetota bacterium | reverse complement strand
GTCTCCAAGATTTAATTTCTTCTTTATCTCATCAGGCAGTGTGATACCTTTTTGTTGTAAGACTCTCGCATATTGTGCCGCAGAATCTAAATGACGGCCTTCGGCAAGAAAATACCCTAATAGTATTTGATAACAATCTATACTATCAGGATTGGTTTGATAGGCAGTTGCCCATCCCACAAGGCGGGATGAAATAGAAATGTCTCTTTTTTTTAGTTCCACAAAGTAGTTAAATGCCTTGGGGAAATCCAGTTCTCCAAGGTAAAATATTAACAGCATTTTATATCCGTCAATGCCATCGAGCGTTAGTTGAAGTTTTCGGTTCCAGTATTTTTCTGCCTCCATTAACAATTCACCCGCCTCCTTAAGTTTCTTTTGGCTTTCTGCTTGATTCCCTTTTTCTGCCCATAACCTGGCTTCTGCTTTTTTATCCAGATACCTATCTGCGTAAACCATACCAAGATTATAAAATGCTCCATCATAAGCAGGGTCAATCTCTGACGCCTTTCTAAATTCTGCTTCTGCCTCCGGATACATTCTTTTTAACTTGTAAATAACACCGAGGTCATTATGTGCTACTTTTTCTGCCGGATTGAGTTCAACTGTTTTTCTGAACTCGGTTTCTGCTTTATTAATCAAGCGCATTGCCTCCAGATAATATCCGTAATTCATGTCACGTTGGGCGGCTGGATTATCCCGTAGCACCTGCTGGTATTCCTGTTCAGCCATAATCAGTAATCGCATACCTTCACGATAAAAGTTCATTCCCAGATGGTGACGGACAAACGGCGAATCATGCAGTGAGGTATCTGCCACGTTTTTCCAATAACGTATCCCATCTCTGAAAAACTTGCTGTGTGAAAAACTTAAAATGGATAATCCAATTACCACAATAGCGCCTATAGATAAGAGGTAACCCTTTTTTGATTCTATCTTTTTTATAGACTGGCCGTCCCGCTTCAGCGGGTTACGGCCATCTATACTGGGCTGTAACTCACCCGCAGAGCGGGGTTCTAACAGCCCACGTATTAAACCTGTTTCTAAAAGAATAATGATAAATCCAATTAACGGTAAATAAAGCCGGGGTTCCATAAAATATGCAATTGAGGTGATTTCAGAACTTGAAAAAGTAGGAATCAAAAATAGGATAAACCACAGTGCACCAAAGATAACAAAATTAAAACGAATCTTTCTGGTAACCACCAGGGCGATTATCAGTAGTATCAGAGTAAGGTACCCGAAAATAAAAGTCGAATCTTTTAATGTCGGCAGTACCGATAGATTAACCGGGAAAAGGATTTTACCCAGGTAGATAAATGTTGCCGGTAAATCTTTCCATATAGCATTAAACATATCCGAAATAGTCAGTGTCTTCGGGTTATGAAAGGCGAGGTGCCGTGCCAGTAACCAACAGGCTATGACCATCGCCCATCCGAAAACAAGTGCTATCATATTCCTGGATAATATTTTTTCTCGGGCAATGATTAAAAGATATACCAACGATATCGCACTTATTACCAAACCTAATTCTTTGGTAAATAATGCCAGTGCCGAAAAGAGGATATGCAAACCGTAATAGCGCCACTTCCCCACCGGGTCTGACACCGCCTCGCGGGTCTGCCTATGGCACCGATTTTTCTCTATAAATGAGAGTAAAAATATAAAAGAGGCTAATATAAAAACCGCTACCAGAGAATCATTCCGTCCGGGAATCCAACAAACTGCCTGAGTCAATACCGGATGCACAGTGAAAACCAGTGAAAAGAATAAGGATAAATTTTTACTGTATTTCAATCGTGCCAGGAGAACAAAAAGTAAGAATGAGGCGATGATATGGATAATAATATTAGACAGGTGATACATCCAGGGCGACACCCCGCTTATCTGGGCGTCAAGCATAAATGAAATAGTAAGCAGCGGTCGGTAATAACTTTCTACCTGATGAAATCTAAAGACATCCTTATTGAATGCCTCAAATATATTTGATAGATTACTCAAGAAATAACTATTTCTCAGAATTAAATTATCGTCATCAAAATAAGCGAAATCAAAGAAAATAGCCTGAAAGTAGAGCAGAAATCCGAGAGATGCTATCCAGAAGTAAGGATGCCAGGTCTTAAGAAATACATCCTCAATCTTATTGTCTTTATTTTCTATTTACATAAAGTATCTTTAGAGACAAATATTTTAAAGCCATCCATATGGTTTCTATAAATCTGGTCAATCCTATTTATTGATATTTAGAGCTCTTAAAATATCTGAAGGGATTTCTACTCCTCTCTTTTGAAGTTCGCGCACATATTCGATTGCTTTGGGGAAATTGTTCTGTTCTATATAAAACACCACTAAAGATTTATATTCCTCCACTTTTTCCGGATTAATCTGAAAAGCCTTTTGCCATAATTCTTCTGCCCGGACTAATTTCTCATGTGCTTCTGTCGTTTTCTTTACTGCTTCATTCAATTTACCGGCAGATTCCAATAATTTTGCCTCAGCTATGGCTAATTTATACAGGTTAGAATAAAGTAAACCCAGATTAAAAATAACCGTATCCCAATTCGGATTAACTGTTAGTTCTTTGTTATATTCATCTTCGGCTTCTTTATACTGTTTTCTATCCGCATAGATACGACCCAGACTATAATGAGCCTTTGTTAGCGAAGGATCTAGTTCCAGAGATGTTTTAAATTCCTGTTTCGCCTTTTCTATTAATCGCATTCCTTCTAAATAGTTTTTGGAATTTAGATTTCGTTGGGCTTGTGGATTAACGGTAATCAATTGTTTATACTCTTGTTCATCCTTATTCATTAATTCTGAACCAGTTGAATAATAGACATTGCCTATGTTGTTATGGACTAAAGGGGAATGAGGTGAAGTCTTAACCGCACTCTCCCAAAAATTGTTTCTATTTTTGAAATTCCGGCTATGAGAAAATGTTACTACTGATAAAATAACAATCAAAACTAATGAGAAAATCAATGAGCCTGTTTTTTCTATACTTATCTTTTTTATTAAGTCGCTTTCCAGAATTATAATAATAAATCCGAGTAGTGGCACATAAATCCTCTGTTCTAAAAAGAACGAACCGGTTACGATATTCAAACTAAGAAATGATGGGATTAAAAATAAAATAAACCATAAAACACCGAAGATAACCCAACTAAATCGTTTATTCTTAGACAAGAATAAAACAATCATTAGTAGAATTATCGTGATATATCCGAAAATAAAAGTTGAATCTTTTATTATAGGAATAACTGATAAGTTAACCGGGAAGATGGTTTTGCCTACAAATATCAATATGGCTGGCAGTCCTTGCCAGATAGAATTAACAATATCATAGTCATAATTGTAGGTCTTTAATATCTGTCCGAGAGCGGCTTGCCGGGCCGTTACCCAACAAATTATGATTATTGACCAGCCTAATCCCAGGCGTATTTCATTAAAAGAAAATATCTTTTCCCGGGCTATAAAATGAAGATAAAAGATAATCATTGGAATAAGAACAAAACCTGATTCTTTAGTCAATAAAGCCATTGCGAAAAAGAGTATGTGTCCGGCATAATATTTCCATTTCCTTGTCTCAATAAAATCTAAGAAAAAGATAAAAGCCAAAAGGATAAAAATTGCCACCAATGAATCATTCCGGCCGGGAATCCAACAAACAGATTGGCTTAAAACTGGATGAACTGCAAAAATAACAGCAAAAAGAAATGATAGATATTTGCTGTATTTTAATCTTGTTAAGAATAAGAAAAGCAAGCAGCTTGCCCCAAGATGAATAATTATGTTTGAAAAGTGATACATCCATGGCTCAATCCCACTTATCTGGGTATCTATCATAAATGAAATGATAAGTATTGGACGATAGTAAACGTTAGTAGGAGAAATAAATACATTCTGTTGGAATGCTTGGAAAATATTTGAAATATTACGTAATAAATGATAATTCTGTAAAATCAAGGTTTGGTCGTCGAAATAGGTGTAGCCGAAGAATAGAATTTGATAATAGAGTAAGGAACCGATTAAAACAATCCAGACGTAAGGATGCCATGTCTTAAGAAATATATCCTCAAGGGAACTCTTTTTATTTTCCGGGATCGTCTCTATTTTAGTTGGAATCAGGTTCCGTCTTTTTGCCATAATTTTAAGCAACTCCTCTATAAATAGTATTTTCTCAACATACTAAATAAAACTAATTTGTCAATGTCAATTTCATAAATAAGCGTATTTTTTATGGCTACTACTCCCTTCGTTCCGCTGAGCGGGATAGTGTTATTCTTGGTTAAGATAATAATCTCAAACAAGTTTGAAGGTAGTTTTCACTTGCTTCATACTAATTTCTTGGTTATAATAAATATATGACAAATCTTGAATTCTTGTTGTCCTTGAATTCTTTGCGTATCGGTTCTGCCTTTTATGAGCGTCTGGTAAAATATTTCGGCAGCCCTGAAGCAATATTATCAGCCACACCGCAGAAACTTCTTAAAATACCACGTATATCAACTTTTGCTACAGACCTGCCTAAGGCATTGAAGGATGAAGTCGGTAAGCAAGAATTAGAACTTGCCCAAAAAGACGGTATAAAAGTAATCTCTTTTGAAGACAAAGAATATCCCGAGCGGCTTAAAACCATCTTTGATTATCCATTAGTGCTTTATGTTAAGGGTAATATAAAAATACTTTCTAACGATTTGACAATTGCTATAGTTGGGACAAGGCACAATAGTATCTACGGTCAGATACAGGCAGAGAAGATTGGTTATGCCCTGGCACAATATGGTTTTTGTGTGGTGAGTGGCTTAGCCCGTGGTATAGATACCTATGCCCATCAGGGAGCGCTCAAATCAAGGAATGGAGAAACTATTGCGGTGCTTGGTAACGGTCTTAAGCATATCTATCCGCCGGAAAATAAGAAGTTAGCCGATAAGATTTGTGAAAATGGAGCGGTTATCTCGGAGTTACCTTTCGCAACGCCACCGCATAAGATGAATTTCCCAATCCGCAACCGTATCATCAGCGGATTAAGTTCAGGGGTCGTTATTATAGAAGCGCCGTTGAGAAGCGGCGCCTTAATCACGGCAGATTTTGCATTAGAGCAGGGACGCGAGGTCTTTGCCTTACCGGGTAAGGTTGATAACCCATCAAGCCGGGGATGCCATTATCTGATTAAACAGGGTGCTAAACTCATTGAAGGCGTAGATGATATCCTGGATGAACTTAATATTACCGGAACCGATGATAAGCCATCGGTTGTCCAGAATTTAACTAAATTCTTGAGTCCTAATGAGAGAATTTTATTTGCTCTCCTTCATACATCTGAATCATTAAATATAGATGACATAATTGACCGGACTAAATTGCCGTCTTCATTAATATTGGCTACTTTATTATCATTAGAGATGAAGAAGTTAGTTAGACAATTACCGGGGAAGAATTATATAAGAAT
>JAZDFP010000072.1:0-3653 GCA_043807745.1 Planctomycetota bacterium | reverse complement strand
AATCGCATCAAATCGGAAAATCCATTTGATATTAGTGTTTCCTTGAAATTAACGCAGATGGGGCTTGATATCAGCGATGAATTTTGCCTGAAGAATATGCGTGAGATTATGGATGAAGCTCGGGAATTCAATAAGTTAGTTACAATTGATATGGAAAGCTCAGCATATACCGACCGGACGCTCAATATTTTCCGACAATTGCGTAAGGAGGGATTTTCAGGAACCGGAATCGTTATTCAATCGTATTTAACAAGGACCGAGAATGATATCAGAAATATTTTACCCATAGGACCACGCGTCAGGTTATGCAAAGGGGCTTATAAAGAACCTGCTACGGTCGCTTTTAGCAAAAAGAAAGATGTGGATGCCAATTATATAAAAGTTCTTTCGATACTTCTAAGTGAAGAGGCGTTAACAAAAGGCGCCTATCCGGAGATAGCTACTCATGATGAAAAGATAATTGACTGGACAATTGATTTCGTAAGGAACAATCATATTCCTTTAGATAAGTTTGAATTTCAGATGCTTTATGGCATCAGGAGAGACTTGCAGGAAAAACTCGTAAAACATGGATATTGTGTAAGAGTATATCTTCCTTATGGGACCCATTGGTATCCTTATTATATGCGGAGGTTAGCAGAACGACCTGCCAATGTTTGGTTTGTATTGAAAGGTATATGGAGGTAGATATATAAATTATTATAGGAGAGGGTAATATGTTTTATTACCCTCTCCTTTTTATTGATTTGTTTCTATTTTTGTAGTGCCCGTTTAGACCCAGAAATTATCTGTTCCACTACACTTGGGTCAGCTAAGGTGGATATATCACCTAAATCAGTAGTAATTCCTTCAGCAACCTTTCTTAGGATTCGTCTCATTATTTTTCCGCTCCTGGTTTTTGGTAGTGACGGAGCAAATTGTATCACATCAGGTTTAGCAATAGGACCGATAATCTTTGTGACGTGGGAGATCAATTCCTTTTTGACTTCATCGTTGCCGACAATGCCGCTATTTAAAGTAACATAGGCATAGATGCCCTGTCCTTTAATATCGTGCGGGAAGCCAACTACGGCGGCTTCTGCCACTTTGGCATGAGATACCAGTGCACTTTCCACTTCGGCCGTGCCGATTCTGTGTCCGGATACGTTGATGACATCATCCACGCGGCCCATCAGCCAATAGAATCCTTCTTCATCAATCCTGCAACCATCACCGGTAAAATAAACACCTGGGAATCTAGTAAAGTAGGTGTCAAAGAAGCGTTTCTCGTCGCCATAGACGCCTCTCATCATTCCGGGCCAGTCCTGTTTGATAATCAGGTATCCGCCTTCGCCTTTTTTTACCGCTTTGCCTTCGGCATTGACTACTTCAGGTTGCACGCCAAAGAAGGGCATAGAAGCAGAACCTGGTTTTACCGGAATGGCGCCGGGTAGCGGAGTAATAAGAATGCCGCCGGTTTCGGTCTGCCACCAGGTATCCAGAATCGGGCATTTTTCCTTGCCGATATTTTTGTAATACCACATCCAGGCTTCGGGATTGATGGGTTCGCCGACGCTGCCCAGAATCCTTAGGCTTGACAGGTCATTTTTCTTGGTCCACTCATCACCCTGGCTGGCCAAAGCCCTGATAGCTGTTGGTGCGGTATAGAAGGTGGTGACTTTGTGCTTTTCTACGATTTCCCAGAACCGGTTCGGGTGCGGGTAGGTCGGGACGCCTTCGAACATCACTTCGGTGGCACCGGTTGCCAGCGGGCCGTAAACAATGTAGCTGTGTCCGGTGACCCAGCCGATATCGGCGGTGCAGAAGAAGATGTCGTCATTATGATAGTCAAAAATCCATTTGAATGTTAGATAAGTATAAACCATATAGCCGCCGGTGGTGTGCAGTACGCCTTTAGGTTTGCCGGTGGAGCCGCTGGTATAGAGAATGAATAAGGGGTCTTCGGCATCCATCTCTTCGGGTTTGCAGAAATCCGGAACAGACTGGTCATTCATTATATCGTACCACCAGGTATCGCGTTTGGAGTCCATAATGATCTGGGTACCGGTATGCTTAACCACTATCATCTTTTCCACGGTCGGGCATTTAGCCGCGGCTTTATCGGCATTTTCCTTGGTGGGGATGGATTTGCCGCTTCTGTAAGCGCCGTCGCAGGTAATCAGCATAGTGGACTTGCAATCGGTAATGCGGTCAATCAAAGCCTCGGCGCTGAAACCGCCGAATACCACGCTGTGAATGGCGCCGATGCGGGCGCAGGCCAGCAGGGCAACGGGAAGCTCGGGTATCATCGGCAGGTAGATGGTGACCCGGTCGCCTTTTTTGACGCCGAGTTTCTTCATCCCGCTGGCGAGTTTATTAACTTTATTATATAAATCCTCGTAGGTGAATTTTCTGACCTCGCCGCTTTCGCCTTCCCAGATAATAGCGACTTTTTTCTTGGTGTCTGTTTCCATATGGCGGTCCAGGCAGTTATAAGACATATTGGTCTTGCCGTTGATAAACCATTTTATGCTGGCATCGGCGAAATCGCTGTCGCGGACTTTGGTCCATTTCTTAAACCAGTGTAATTCACCGGCTCTTTCAGCCCAGAAAGTATCCGGGTCGTCAATAGATTGCTTGTAGAGTTTTTTATACTCTTCCATTGTTTTGATATGAGCTTTTTTAGCGAGTTCTTTGGGTGGCATGAATTTGCGCACTTCCTGCATAACGGAGATAATGGCCGGCGCTTCTGTCGCCTCAATTAATTCGGGACCGATGTCAATCGGACCGTGCATCGGCACAATCTCGCCGTGGTATTGAGAAACCAGTTTGAATGCCTTACCTGAGACGGTCTCTATCAGCGGAACGATTTCATATTCCACCATTCCCACGAATTTTAGGGTGAGAGCGGCTAATTGCTCGGCTGATTCTGCCTCTACGATATCTATAAAGCCACCTCGTCGTCCAACCGTAGAATAGCGACCGAGTACCCTCAATCCTAAAGGCGGGCTATCAAAAACCTCTTTTTCCTTCTCGTGAATTTCCGTAATGCGAAGGGGGTCATATTTACCCATTAAAGCAAACAACATACTTTTTCCTTTCTATCGGCAATGGTTCATTATTAAACTTTGTTTAAAGAAAGAAGTTTTCCGAGTGTATTTTTGGGCCGCAGAAATATGAGAGCCCTTACAACAGAAAGTTTTAATTGAGATAAAGTCAATACTTCGTTACTTTCTGTTCTGTTTCACCACGATAGACTTAGATACTCACCTATTTCTTACTTTTCTTAGTCTTTTTTGTCTTTTTCTTGCTTCCACAACCGCATCCGCACATTCTAATCACCCCCTCATATAATTATGTTATATTTAAATTAATTTATTGTTTAATAATTAATTATTATCCCCATTTCCCCTTATTCATATGCGCCTGGATTTCAGCTTTAATCATTTGCTTAATTATATCCGCCTCAATTCTTGTCTTATTAAATAATGAAACACAAGTCGGGTCAAGGTTATCTTGGATTCCTTTTTCTGTAATCTTAATGACTTTATTCATAAGCGTTTCTAATTTCATATGGAGGTCATTAGTAAAACGTGAACGTTCAATCAATTTCGCTTTATCCTCCGGTAATAAACTAAATTTCTCTTTTGGAGCACCGCATTTGGGACAATTAT